>JAPONU010000306.1 GCA_026713745.1 bacterium | reverse complement strand
CGCGGCGGCGTCATCGGGCATGCTGAGGGCCGTGAACGTCACCATCGTCGACCATCCTCTCGTGGCCGAGCGGCTCACCCGGCTGCGCCGAACCGACACCAAGCGGGCCGGCTTCAGGCGGAACCTGTCGGAACTGTCCACGTACCTCGTCTACGAGGCCCTGCGATCCCAGCCCACCACGCCGGTGCACATCGACACACCACTGGCGCCGTTCGCCGGCGTGCAGATCACCGATCCGCCGCTCGTGGTACCGGTGCTGCGGGCCGGGCTGGGGATGCTGGACGCCACGCTGCAGCTGCTGCCCAACGCCCGTGTGGGCTTCGTGGGCGCCAAAC
This sequence comes from bacterium, assembly GCA_026713745.1. Lineage (GTDB taxonomy): Bacteria > Actinomycetota > Acidimicrobiia > Acidimicrobiales > CATQHL01 > VXNF01. Next base: position 2,308 of record JAPONU010000306.1, on the reverse strand, counting down.
GCAACGAGGAGACCCTGCTGCCCGACGCCTACGTGAACACCGTTCCCGAGGACCTGGCCGGCCACCCGGTGCTGGTGCTCGACCCCATGTTGGCGACCGGGGGCTCGCTCATCCACACCTGCAACCTGCTGGTGGACTCCAACGCCGGAGCGATCACCGTGGCGTGCGTGCTCGCCGCACCCGAAGGCATCGAGGCGTTCGGGGCCAAGGGGTTCGACGCCGAGATCTTCACCGCCGCCGTCGACAGTCACCTCAACGAGGTGGCCTTCATCGTCCCGGGCCTCGGCGACGCCGGCGACCGCCAATTCGGCCTGGCCTGATCCACTGCCGCAAAACAGGAGCTACGAGAACCTGTGGTGCCAATGTCCGATCAAGGTTGGGTCATATGCCATTCGACGTGAAGAGTGCAGACGGAGAGTTTGATCTGCCGAATAGTGATCTTGGCATCTGATCGATCCAGAGACACCTTGGCTGCGACGGATTCACCGCGGTAGGAGCAATCGACAGTCGGTCCGTCTGCCACGAACGCTGACAGGGGGGCATCCTCGAGCGACGCAAAGATCGCCGTCGGAATCTCGAATAGTTGATACTTGGTGGGGATGACGTCGCCAGACTCTCGGCACGCTCGAAGCATCAAGATGGCGTCTACGGATTCGCGGTACGTCCTGAACAGTTCGAGAGTATTCCTCCGTCGGTCCTTGGGAGTCCTTGCATCCTGAATCCACGCGGCCTCCGTCAGTTTGGAGATCAGGACCTTCTCGGGGGACTGATTGCTCTTGGCCGCAGTCGACTTGAGAGACAGCTTCAGCTGTGTGGCATCCTCGAACTGCACAATTGCATCGACGAACCGCCTGGTTGCCGAGCCTGGCTCGTCAACTGCCCACGCAACGGCTTCGCACGCATTGCGGAATGCGACTTCGAAACCGGTCAGTCCGAGGGCCTCCGTGGTGGTGCCGTGGTGGGCTGAGATCGTCAGACCAAAGTACTCGACCCACTCCGGGTTGGATGCGAGCCAAGTTCTGGCGACCTCGGCTCGCGGAGGTGACGACAACGAGTCGATCAGCCGAGCTACGAATCGGACGCCCATTGGGGAGAGCGATTCGATGCGGGCCTTCAGGTCGGTGAGGCTCACCCGCAACTCCCCGCGCGGCTCACCGCGCGATCCGTCGTTCGATCAGGTCGACGTATTCGGACTTCAGTTCGATGCCGACCCACTTCCGGCGGAGTTCCGCGGCGGCCAGCAGCGTCGTGCCGGACCCGGCGTACGGGTCCAGTACCACATCGTCCGGGCGACTGGTAATGCGGATACAGCGGCGAGCCAGGGTCATCGGCATCACCGCTGGGTGATCGTCGACTCCCCCGGATTCGCGCCGGCGAGGCTCGGTATTGATGTCCCACATGGTGCGGAGGCGCCTCCCGTTCGGACCCTTCACGGCCCCCACGTCGTAGAAGTAGTCCTGGTTCTTCGAGAGCAGGAACACTGTCTCGTGCGATTTCGTGGGGCGGTCCCGCACCGACTCGGGATGTGCATTCGGCTTGTACCAGATGACCTCAGATCGAACCCACCAGCCCGCGTCCTGCAGCGCAAACGCCAAGCGCCACGGCACGCCGATCAGATCCTTTGGTTTCAGACCGGCCGGAGTGGGGGGACGAACGGACATTGCGCGCGCGCGGTTCTTTCGGTCGGGTGCGCGGTACTTCCGGTTTCCCGACGTATAGCTGTCGCCGACGTTCAGCCATACGGTGCCGTCATCGGCGAGGACCCGGCGGAGCGCATCGAAAGTGACCACAATACTCTTGACGTACTCCGCCAGTCCGTCGTCGCAGCCGATCTGCTCCACGATCTCGTAGTCGCGCAGCGACCAATACGGCGGTGACGTCACCACCGTTTGAACGCTGCGGCTCGGCAACAGACTCAGAGCCTCGGCAGCATCACCGGCGACAAGCACCGGCTCAATCAGCGATTCCAGCGGACGATCCACACCCGCATCCAGTCGAACATGCGATCCGACCGGTCGCGGCGTCGATCGGAGCGCCTCGACCTGCAATGGGAGCCGCAACGCTCGCGCCCGTTCGCTCAGTCCCACATCCCGAACCTTAGTTTCAGGACCGCCCTCGACAGGCTCATTTCCGGTCGCCGCGGATCGATCGTCGAGAGGCCCAGTCGCCTCAGCCATGTTTTCTCTCCCGAGGTGGCAAGGAGTTGGGTCGACTGGGTCGACAAGACGGCCGTGTGGGTCCGCAGCCCAGCGAATCAGACCTCGGTGGTCGGTTACGCAGAACCTAGACACATCCTGTGACAGCACAT
>JAPONU010000305.1 GCA_026713745.1 bacterium | reverse complement strand
CTAGAAACATGGGTTCCCAGGAACGGTGACACGCGTACGGGGGACTCCTCGCATGGCTGCGATCGAACACAACGGCGACATCCTCAACACGAGCGGCAACCTTCCCGATGTTGGTGTCCCGGCTCCGGATTTCATTCTGGCCGGGACCAGTATGGAACGGATAGCCCTTGGGGCTTATGTCGGTCAGCGGCTGGTGCTCAACATCTTCCCGAGCATCGACACGGAGACCTGTGCCGAGAGCGTGCGAGTGTTCAACGAGCGTGTCACAGGCTTCTACGACACGACGGTGCTGTGTGTGTCGGCCGCCCTGCCCTTCGCTGCCAAGCGGTTCTGTGGGGACGAGGGCATCGAGAACGTCTACTTCGCATCCACGTTCCGATCCCCGGAATTCGCCGACGACTACGGCGTGCGCATCTTCAACAGCAACATGGCCGGCTTGTGCGCCCGTGCCGTCGTCGTGATCAACGAGTACGGAAGGGTCGTCCACTCCGAACTCGTCTCACCACTCAACGCAGAACCCGACTACAACGCCGCCCTGAACGCGTTGTAGCAATCCTCACCCCGAGCAAGGGGAGCACGGGTCAACTCGAAACCGCCAAGCGTTCAACGGGTTGGCCGGTGATGTTGGCGATGAGTTCAAAATCCTTGTCCAGGTGCAGGACCGTCAGCTGGGACAACTCGGCGATCGCGGCGATGAGCAAGTCCGGGATCGACGGTGCGCGGTGTTGGCCGGCCCGCGCCAGCGCTTCCTGCACCACCATCGCGCGGTCCTCGCCGGCGGGTGTGAGGTACTCGACGGGCATGGCGCTGAGCGGCGGTTCGGTGATGCTCCGCCGAAGGTCGTCGGCGGAGCGGGCCGAGAACCCCACCTCGAGTCGCGTGAGCGTCGAGATCCGTACCAGCCCGCGGCCGATTCGTGACGCCCATTCCGCCGCGTCGGGGCTCGTGGCGAGCCGTACCAGCGCCGACTTGTCGATCAGCCAGCCGGTCACGTCCACCTGCACCCTCGGCGGTGTCGTCGTGGGAACTGAGCCGGCGCCGACTTGTCGATCAGCCAGCCGGTTATGTCCATCTGCGATCCCGGCGGTGTCGTCGTGGGACCTGTGTCGGCGCCGACTTGTTGGTTAGCCAGCCGGTCATGTCCACGCCGACCGCATCACGTCGCCGTCGGCGAGGTCGCAGAAGGTCTCCCCGAATCGGCGCAGCGACTCCACGGTCACATCGCCGCCGGTGGTGCGCTCACGCTCCAGCAGTCTTCGCAGGTACTCCACTCGCGAGAGGCCGACCGCTCTGGCGTTCACCTCTATGGCTGCAACAACGTCATCGGGAACGTCCCGCACAAGGATGTCGACCACGAGCCACCTCCGACGGTCATCTCGGCGAGTCGTCTCAACCGGTATGATATCAGTAGATACCACCATGCTGCCGGGAGCCCACTGGCCGGGCATTCCGCAACTGTTCCTCGACGCCCGGCGTCAACGAATCTCTCAGCAACGAATCTTTCCGCGTGCCGGCCTTGGCCACCCCTGCCGTTTCGGTCACGCCGATGCCGGGATCCGGCAGCAGGATGCTCGCGTATAGGTCTGCAACGCGCGTCGATCGGGCGGGTACTGGTTCTGCGACGTGGTGGTGGCGCATCCCGCCGCGACGGCGCTCTGCAACGCGCGTCGATCGGGCGGGTACTGGTTCTGCGACGGAGTGGGCGCTGCGGTCAGAGCCGGAGTGGCTGGTTGACGGTGGAGTCCGCGCCACCGCGGCGACGGTGCGTGGTGTTGTTGCCGTGGGGATGGCCGACGTTCGGGGGGCGGCGACGAGCGGCGTGGCGGAGGGTGCGTTTGCCGTCGGCCGCTTTCTCGATGTCAGCGCCCTTGTCGTGGAGTTCGTTGTGGTGGCAGTCGCCGCAGAGGAGGCACAGGTTGTCGATGTCGGTGGGGCCGCCGTCTCTCCAGTACACCTCGTGGTGGGGTTCGCAGATGTTGTGCCTCGCACGGCAGCCGACGCAGTGGCGGTCGCGGGCGGCGAGGGCGATGCGCTGGGCGGCGTTGGCGTCGCGGCTGGCGCGCCCGAGCCACAGGGGCCGGCCCGGCGTGTCGAAGATGGCGGGCACGACTTTGGCCTTGACGGCGAGCTTGACGAGTTCGTCGGCGGTGACGGGTGTGCGGTCGGGGAGATGTGCACCGGAGATTTGGCCGGCGACGGCGTCGTAGTCGGCGATGACGAGCAGGGTCGTGCTCTGGGAGCCGGCCGCGCCGTTGCCGGTGGCGAGTTGTTCGAGCGCGTCGGCGTAGCGCTGGGGCACGGTGGCGCGGTTGGCTGGGTCCTCAGCGTTGCGGAGCTTCCTCTCGGCAGCGGTGAGAGCGGTCTCGATGCGGGCGCCCGCGACGGGATCGAACAGGCCGAACAGCTTCCACATGCCGTCGGACTGCTGCCTTATCGAGAGTTCGCGCCGAGCCCGCTGGCGGCGCCGACGCTCCTGGAGATCCACCTCGGCTGATTTCTCGTTGACGTGGTTGCGCACGGTGTGGCCGAAGGTGTCGGTCGGCTCGCTCGCGGCGGCAGCCAGGAGTTCGGCCTCGTCCACGTCGGTGTGCTCGGAGGCCTCGGCGATGATCCGGGCGTGCTGGGGCGTGATGGCTCCCCCGGCCAGCGCCTGCGCCGTGCCCGGAAGATCGGCCAGCTGCCCGGCGAGCTTCACGTCGCGCTTGGCGCTGCCCCGGGACTGCCGCAACCGGTCCTTGACAGCCTCGGCGGCCTTGGCCTCGCCGTCACGCCGCGCCAACTCTGCGACCGTCTCGGAGCGCAGCGCCGCCAGGCCCGCCTCGCAGCGCCCCACGAGCCCCAACCGCTCCTCGAGCAGTTCGCCCTCGAGCGAGCGCAAGCCCGCGACCAGAGCCTCGAACCGGCCGACGATCCGACCCACGGCCTCGTTGCCGGGAGACTCCACGCCACCGGACACACCCACACAGACATCGCCGCCGACGATCCGACCCACGGCCTCGTTGCCGGGAGACCCCGGTGACGCCGCAGTCCGGACACCGTCGGAGCCGGCGGTCCCCTCGCTTACGCCCGACCGGATGCCGTTGCTCGAAGTGGCGACGACGCCGGCACCGCGGCCGGCGCAAGCGGTCTCTCGTGCCCCCCGCCGGCCACCGCCTCCCGAAGTGGCGCCGACACCGAGACCGTCGACGCCAAGCACGCTCGGACTCGCGGCATCGGGAATGTCGCCAAAGAGGGTCGGATCGGTCATCGTGTGCTCCTCGCAGGAGTGCATCGGTATGGACTTCGCGTCGACGGTGCCGACAAGCCGGTTCGGGGAAGCCCAATCTCCGCTGCGGCGAGGATCGATGACCGGTACGCAGTACTCTAGCACGTGTCAGCGGAGAAGACAACTATTGTTTGGAGAATATTGGAGAATTATTTGCATAAATGGGTATAACGAATCGCCGGAGCGGGTGTCCGGAGAATGAACTCGGCAGCTTCCCGACGGCGATCAACTTCAGCCGGTCGGCGGGAGCGGACTCAGCCCAGCGTCGTGTGACCCGGCTTCGGTTTCCTGGCGACCGGCGGCGCTTTCCTGGCCCCGTCCGGGACCGGCAGCACTTCGGCGGCTGTGAGGTCGTCGACGGTGACCTGCGGGCCGTCGATTATCTCTGCCAGCAATTCTGCCTGCTCCGGCTCCAGGGCGACGAGGGCGGTGAGAGCGTTGAGGATGTCGAGCAGTTCGATGTCCCATTCGGGTCGCCAGCCGTCAGGCGTGATCGACTCCAGCGAGTTCGGGTCGCGGCTGCCTGTGCCGGCCCGGCGGTAGTTGAACCACGACCTGACGACGTTGGTACCCGAGACCTCGTAGCCGTGCACCTCTGGGGAGACGTTCCCGAAGGTGCCCTCTCCGATCCGGAGTTCACGCTCTTCGGCGTCGAAGAAGAGCGTCCGGTTGAGGGTTCCCTCGCCCGTCTCGCGGCGCAGACGCGGTCCGTCCGGCAGGCGGACTCGCCCGGCTGGGCGACCGTCGTCAGCGTCGACGCAGCGTTCGCCGAACGTGTGTGCCCAGACGACCCGTCGCCCGATCCCGACCGCCATCGACCAGTAGTCGCAGTCCGCCGTGACGGGAATCCGCAGGCCCGGTGTGTGGGGCGATACCTCGTTGAACCAAGCCGTGTAGGCGGGGTGGGCGCACACCGCCGCGAGATAGGCCAGCACGTCCTCGGCTGTCACCTCCGTGCTGAGACGGCTGACGAGATGGCCGAGCAACTCGGGCGTCAGATTCGCGGTTGCTGTAGTGCTGTCGCGCCAGAGCGGAAACGCGCGTCCGCCCCGCCCGTGATAGTGATGCAGACCCGGGAGGAGTTGCGTGAAGGTGATCGCCGGTCCGTTCTCTGGGTGATCGTCCTCGATACAGGTCAGGTGGATCTGCTGGCTGCCGTGCGCTTGCCAGAGCGGTGGCCGAGGTCTGTCTAGAACCCGTCTATCTGGGATGATCCACTGACGGTCAAACGATCGCCACGCCAGACGGATCGGAGTCACGCAAGGATTCGTTTCGGAGGAGATCGGTGTCGCGGCCGGTTCGTCAGGCTGGCCGGCGAAATTGGTGCTGAACACGCGATCGATCGTGCGGGTGTCAGTCTCCGCGAAGAGAGCCTTCTTCGTGGTCGCGTCTGGCTCTGTGACGAGTTCATTCCAGCGCCGCTTGAGCGTGTCGGAATCCGCCGCTGTGGGCCAACCGCGGTTGGCGAGCACACCGGGCGAGGACCACGGAAACAGATCGTGCACGGATGGGCAGGACCGCCAGATTTCCTCACCGTCGGGCTTGAACGGTGCTCGCGGCCGGTCAGGGCATCGAGTCCATGTGACCGCTGCCTCGCCGCCGATAGCGATGGTCTGCAGCTCGGCGAACTTGGCGCTGCGAGTTCCGGGCTTGACCTCCCTGAACCAGACGGTCGCCGGAGTCTCGTCGGCCTGCGGCGAGCGGACCGCACAGACCACGGCGATCTCGTGCTGAACCTGCTCGAACATCCGGGTCGGAACGTCCGGTTGATGTCCTTCGGGAGAGAGCGAGACCACCCAGATCTCCGAGCACCAGTGCCGCAGCCAAGCGCGCATCTTCTGGAACCCGTCCCCGCTCAACCATGCTGCTGTTGTTACGAAGCACACGACGCCGGGCGATTCTCCGCCGTTGTTGCCAGCGTTCTCGAGAACCTTCCAAGTGGCCCAGCGCCAGAAGTAGATAAGCAGGTTGGACATGTTGTACACGTGGGCCGAAACGCCCCAATCAGCCGGCGGCTTCCAATCGTCGAGGATCGCTGCCTGCTTGGCGTCCTCATTGCCGCTCTCCACCCAGCCGCCGAGACCCTTCGCCCGCTCCCGGTAAGGCGGGTTGCCGATGGCGACCATGACCGGCGTGTCCTTCTTCAGATCATTGGCAGCGCGCCGCTCTCGGCTGATCGGCTCATAGATCGACCCCAGCCGGACCTCCTCGGTATAGGGGTCGGCCAGTGTGTCCGCCAGTAGCACGCGCGGTGCTCGGTCCACGTCGTGGCGACGGAAGCGTGCACCGGTGCGGAACTGCGCCACGCTGTACGGACCGGTCTGCAGTTCGAACCCGATCAGCCGCTCAGCCGCGTTCCGAAGCGCACCGGTCACGGCGCCGGCGCCGTCGCGCTCCTCGACGGTTGAAGCAATGCGGTCGATGATCTGGAGCAGGAACGTGCCGGTCCCGACGGCAGGATCGATGACCGTGACGGCCTCGTCAGCGAATCCCGACGGTTGGCCGAGTCGCGTTCTGAGCACCTCATCCACCAAGCGCACCATGAACTTCACCAGTTCTGCGGGCGTGTAGTACGACCCCGACTCCTTGCGCAGGTCGGGGTCGTACTGGGCGAGGAAGTCCTCGTAGAAGTAGAGCCAGTCGCCGGCGTCGTTGAGCAGAGCCGGGTCGGTGGCGGCGAGTAACGACAGGAGAGACTCGACAGCGGGCTCGATGGGCCCGATGGCGCTCTCTGAGCACAGCACCCTCAGGGCCGTCGGTATCAGTCCCACCTCGGCGTCCAGCACCTTCGTCGCCCGAGCCACCCGCTCGGCAACGCTGTCCGCCGCGGCGAGCCGGGTGCCGCCAGTGGCGGAGGGGCCGGCAGTGGGCTCGGCGTTTTCGGCGAGCCCCGTCCCGGCAGTGAGCCCCGCGCCAGGAGTAAGCGCGGCTCCCGCGGCGCGGGCTGCGATCAGCCCAAACGTAATGGTCTGCGCGTACGCATCGGCGAACTCCGCGTCGCTCGCCTCCGGAAACAGCAACGCACGCCAGTCCTCGGCCACGGCGGCCAGCCCTGCCGATCCACCTGCCTCCAGCGTGTGAACGATCAGATTCCGCAGCACCCGGCAGAGACGGGCCGTCGCCCTGGCGAGTTCCTGTGCCGTCGATGGGGCTTGTGGTGCGTCAGCACAGAATGCATCGAGCAGATGCACCAGGTCTTCCGCTTCGATCCTGGCGCCGGCGATCCCCTTGCCGGGCGGCGTCCATGCTGTGGCACGGGCAACCTGCAGCCCGTCCTGCCACAGGATCCAGTCGATCCCGTCGGTGTAGAGCAGGTTCGGTAGGTGGCGCAGTTGCTGCCACTGTTCCAGGTTGTGGCCCGTGAACTCATCTGGATCAACCCCGGCACCGGGTGCCTTGAGTTCGATATGACCGATGACCAAGCCATCCCGCATCGCGGTGTAGTCAGGCCGGGCTCCCTCGACCGCGCCGCTGATCTCCCCGGCGAGAATCAGTTTGGGATATCCGAGGTCCTCGGCGACGGACTCCACCAGCGCCTGAACCGGTGCGCGCAGATGATCCTCAAGGGGAATCCCATCATTCGCCCGCGCTGCCACCGTGACTCGCAAGCGGAGATCCGTGTACAGCCGCCCCGCCGTCTGCGCTGCCAGTGTGCCTGAGCTATTCATTCAAGTACTCACGCATGATCGGGATCGCATCACTGCCATCGCTTAGGAATCGTCTTGCCGCAGCGAATTACGAGTACAGGCACTTCCTTTCCGCGCAACTTGAACGGCCTCCTTAGCATATCTCGATCTGCGGTTTGGCGGAGATCGCGTTGCTTGAAAGCAAAACACACGCGAGCTCTCTGGATTCCCGACCTGAACATGTCATGTTCAAGAATGGTCTGGAGGCCACCTTCTGCCTGTTCACGCGCGTCAAGCTTCATCACACCCTTGATTTCGACGACCAACCATCGGGGGCTGCTTGTCGAATCAACAGTCTGGATCGCGATGAAATCTGGCCTCCTCTCGTTCTCGCTGAAGGCCCTGCACTTGTCGCAGTCAATTCCGATCTGAAGCCCATCAATCTCTAGCCGACATTGGTGCTTTGTGACAATTCCATCAGACGTGTTGCCGACGAGACAATCGCACTGTTCGTGTCGCTCGCGCAGCTGGACTGCGGCACTCACGTCTGGCGCGCTTCGATCAGTGCAGCAGTCTGGTTGATGAGGTGCTCAGCGTTGTCGACGTACTCATCCTCAGGGATACCCCAGTCGGTCTCTATCTCAACTGGGACAATCGTGACGCCACTATCGTCCGACTCCTGTCGAAAACGGAACACTCCGATCTTTTCGGACGCAATACCGTCTTCAGGTGTAAGGTCCCCGCAGCCGTCCGGCACATTGGCCACAAGCATGCAATTCGATATCTGATGCAGCAATACGTTGCTGTGGGTCGTGCATAGAACGTTCACACCTGCGTTGACGAGCCGGACAAGAGCACGAGCCACCAGTCGGATTGCCTCAGGATGCAGATGGGACTCTGGTTCGTCAATGATCAGTAAGTCGCCAGACCGAACTAGCCTCTGTAGCCAGAGTGACAGAGGAGCCAAGTCTGTAACCATCGCTGAGGCTCGATTGAGTGGTAACGTATTGCCGGACTGTTCATAGACAAGTTGCGACATGTCACCAGTACTGGCCCGGATGTCGACTGCTCCTGACATGGCTTCGTTGACGCACTCAAGGGCGAGAGTCATTGACTCGTCATCAGCATTCTCGTGACCTACAATTCCGTTGGGGCCCAGAAGGAACTGAAGAGACGAAAGGAAGTCGCCGTGCACACTTCCTAGCGAGACGTCGCTCATCCTTCCTCCCGCCGAGGGAAGTTGGTGATTCTGAAGGCGCGAACGAATGACATCGGTGGCCGCGGCCATAATCCCAGACCTTCCGGAAGGAAGGTAGCGAGACCTAGTGCAGAATCCCAAGGAATCGAGATAAGTCTGCCATAGTGCGCCGGTTACAGCGTCGGTTGAGAGCGACAGCATCATATCACGGCGGCGCTCGGTCTCAGCTACAGACTGATCCAGACTGCTAGGGTCATAGTGGGTCAGAATCCAATGCAGAGAAAAGTACAACCGGCGTACCGCTGGATCATCAAGTTGTATCCGAGATTCGTTCACTTCAGGTTGCTGATCCGAGATTCCGAAGACGAACAAGGAAGACTTCGTGTCGTACTCTCGTATCTCAACCTGAGTACGGCTTTCCTGTTTCCAAGTGTTCAGATCTTCGATCCTCGTGACGTTGCAGTAGGCTCTAAGAGCCTCGACGAACTGTTCGGAGGAGTGCCTGAGTAGCTTTAGGATCCACGTTGGAGCCTTGGCGCCGACAAACTCTGGCAAGCTAATGCCCTGTGGGGGCTGATCGGCCAATACAATTGACTGAAGAGTTGCTACCTCCGTCTCGCTGAGGCGCGGAGCCAGAGATGGAGTCATGGGTGCTCGGACAGTCTCGTGAGCGGCATGGATGACTTGAGCCATGTAGGTCTTGCCGGTATTGTTCTTGCCAATGAGAAGCGTGAGAGGATGAAGTTTGATCTCGCCGTGGCGTATGGGGCCGAGGCTCTCAACACGAAAGCCGAGGGTAGGCGACATCGCATGGCCTCCTTTCAATCGGCCATTCTACAGTCGCGAGTCTGCTGCGATGTGGCTGGCGAGGCAGGACGCATCATGGCTTCAACGCGGTCAGCGGTACGACCGCGACCCCGTCGTCGGTCTGGTAGCCGTGGCCGAATGCGGTTACGACGATCAGCCTCGCAGGCATGCCTCGCCG
>JAPONU010000304.1 GCA_026713745.1 bacterium | reverse complement strand
TGCCGCATCTGCGACCCGACGCCGTGGTGCTGGACGTGGGCTGCGGTCCCGGCACGATCACCGTCGGCCTGGCCCGGCGTGCGGGCCGGGTGGTCGGCCTGGACATGTCGGCGGAGATGGTGGAGTCGGCCCGCTCGCTGGCGACCCGGGAGGGAGTCGGCAACGCCACCTTCGAGATCGGCTCGGCCTACGAGTTGCCCTTCGAGGATGTCACCTTCGACGTGGTCTACGCGCACCAGGTGCTGCAGCATCTCGCCGACCCGGTCGCCGCCCTCACGGAGTTCCGCCGGGTGCTGCGACCCGGGGGCCTCGTGGCGGTCCGCGACTCCGACTACGCCACGATGATCCACGCCCCCGTCGAGCCGGCCATCGAACGCTGGCGCGACATCGTCCATCAGGTCCAAGCGGCCAACGGCGGCGAGGCCGACGCCGGGAGGTACCTGCCGGCGTGGGTGCGCCGGGCCGGTTTCGTGGAACCGACGGTCACGACCAGCAGCAACACCTTCGCCGACCCCGAAACCCGGGCCGCCTGGGGCGACATGTGGGCGGTGCGGGCCACCGAAAGCGACTTCGCCGACCACGCCACCGCCGGCGGGTTCGCCACCCGGGCCGACCTGGAGGAGATCTCCACCGCCTTCAAGCGCTGGGTGGCCCAACCCGACGGCTTCTGGGCGTGGCTCAACGGCGAGGTCGTCGCCAAGGCTCCACCCGCCCAACCGAATCCACGCTCAGCCAGCCAGTTACGCCTGACCGAGACTCACCACGCCTCGCCAACCCCCGGACCAACCGAATCCACGCTCAGCCAACCAACAACGCCTAACCGAGACTCACCACGCCTCGCCAACCCCCGGACCAACCGAATCCACGCTCAGCCAACCAACAACGCCTGACCGAGACTCACCACGCCTCGCCAACCCCCGGCCCAACCGAATCCACGCTCAGCCAACCAACAACGCCTAACCGAGACTCACCACGCCTCGCCAACCCCCGGACCAACCGAATCCACGCTCGGCCCGCCAACTACGACTGACCGAGACTCACCACGCCTCGCCAACCCCCGGCCTGGGCAGCGGTCCGACACTTGGGCAACCGGCCTAACGGGGCCTGACGGCCAGCAGTCGGGCGTCCCGGAGGCGGGCGAGGTCGGCGACCGTTCGGCAACTCGAGCCCGAACCTGCCGTCGGGTTGCCGCACGATGTCGGCGCCCTGTCCGTGAACCAGATGGTGATGGCAGTGGCTGCAGAGCAGGCACATGTTGTCCACGTCGGTGGGTCCCCCGTCGAGCCAGTGCACCACGTGATGGACTTGGCACCAGTTGGCGTTCGCCCCACATCCCACGCAGCCGCCGTCACGTTTGGTGATCACGGCTCGCTGGCCGGCGGTGGCACGACGGCGCGCCTGGCCCAGCCACAGTGGCTGCCCGTCGACATCGAACAGGGCGGGCAGGATCTTGGCGTCACATGCCAGACGCAGGAGTTCCTCGGGAGTCAGCGGTGTGCCGTCAGCGAAGCACGGGTTCTGCAGCTGCCCGGCGACGGCGTCGTACTCGGCGATCACCAGCAGGTCGACTCCCTGTGCCTTGCCGTCGCCGTGCCGGGTGACGAGCATCTCCAGGGCGTCGGCCAAGCGCTGCGTGGTGGTCGGGCGATCCTTAGGATCCTCTGCGTGCCAGAGCCTGTTCGCCGCCGCGAGGATGGCAGTCTCGATGCGATTCCCGGCCACAGGGTCGAATCGGCCGAACAGCGTGTACATGCCGTCGGGGTGCTGCTTGATGTTGACCTCGCGCTCCGCCCGCTGATGGCGCCGTCGCTCCTCGAGATCGTCGCCAATACGAGCGTTGACGTGTTCCCGTACCGATCGCCGGAAGCGGTCGAGGTGCTCGCGCCGCGCCATTGCCGCCAGTTCGGCCTCGTCGACGGCGACCTTCCCGGCCGCCTCGGCGATGATCCGGGCATGTGGCGGGGTGATCTCGCCCGCCAGCAACGCCTCGGCGGTGGCCGGTAGGGCTGCCAGCATCTCGGCGAACTGCACTTCCCGCTTGGCGGCACCGCGCGCCTGCCCCAGCACCTCACGGAGCATCTCGACGGTGCCCGCCTCGCCCCGGCGGCGCACGAACTCCGCCACAGCATCCGCGTCCAGCGCAGCCAGCCGCGACTTCGCCCGGGCCAGCAGCCGCAAGTGCTCCTCCAGCCCGCCATCGCTGAGTTCGGCCACGACGACAGCCGAAGTGAGCACTTCCCCCATCGCTGCGGGACCCTCGGCGCACCCCGCAGTCTCGGCCACACCTCCGGCGGGCCCGCTAGAGGCGTTCGACATATCCCCGATTCCCATGACCGATACTTTAAGAGCAGGGTACGACAGTCTTATATCGAGCAATATTCCACCAACTCCAGATACTGGCGCCACCATCGCAGCCAGGACCTCGTCGGCAGACCGGCAAACACTTCTGGCTGGCCACGTCGATACAGCACCGATCGACCCCGCCCGCGGCTGTCACACCACCGCGCAAGAATTGTCCGCGTGAGTGGCGACAAGGACAGCGAAGCCGGAAGAGGCGACCCGCGGACACAGGATCCCTTGCCAAGCGACAGCTTGAACGAGGCTCAACGGGAGGTTCGCGTCCGGCTGGGACGGCAGGGCGTCGAGCCTCGCACCTTCGACGCCGTTCTTCGTTCCCGCCTCCGCGACCAACTCGAGAGCGCTCTCGCCGACGTGGCCGAGAAGTTCAGCGTCGACGGCCCCCTGTTCATCAACAAGCACCGCCTCTCGGGGGTGTTCGGCTGCGAAGCGTCATTCCTGCACGAAGAGGAGCAGGAGTTCGCCTGGAATCCACACATCGCCAGAGGCGCTGTGGCGCACAAGGCGATCGAACTGGGAATCAACTGGCCCTCGCCGGACCCGGCGCCGCCCAAACTCGTCGACGCCGCCCTCGACTCGCTCACGAGAGGCGACACCTCCTTGGCGGACTGGCTGTACCGGTGCTCCGACGCCGAGCGGGCCGAGCTCCGCGGCCTTGCCGTCAGCTCGGTGGCTGCATTCTTCGATTGCTGGCCACCGTTGCAACGTCATTGGCGCCCGGCCACAGAGTCGAGTTCACGTGTGGAGCTGTGCGGCGGCAGGATCGTGTTGGGCGGGAAGACCGACCTGACGCTGGGCCGCGCCGAAGGTAGGACAGCAGACAAGGTCATCGTCGACCTCAAGACCGGTCGGCACCAGCCAATCGTGCACCGCGAGGATCTGCGCTTCTACGCCCTGGTGGAGACCCTGAAGCTGGGGACCCCGCCGCGCACCCTGGCGACCTACTACCTGGAGTCCGCCACCATCGACGTCGAGGAGGTCAGCGAGGACCTCCTGGGGGTGGCCCTGCGCCGCACCGTCGACGGCATCGGGCGCTACGCCGAGTTGCACGGCCACCTGGGCCCGCCGGCCGAACCGCTCAAACGGCCCGGCCCGCCCTGCCGCTGGTGCGCCCTACGCGACGATTGCGCCGAGGGTCAGGAGTTCCTCGCTCAAGCCGACGACGACCGCTGAGCCCCGGCCGGCCGGCGGCCGGGGCTAGTTTGATGGGTGGTTCCGGCACCGGCGGCACGAGAAGGGGGAACATGGCCAAGCACACCAACGCCTTCCCCGAACTGCAGCGTGACCTGCGCTTCGTCCCCCTCGGCGTCGACGACCCGCAGGTGCTCACCGCCGAACAGATCAACCGCTACAACGCCGACGGCTTCCTGTTCCCCATCGACATCTTCTCCACCGCCGAGATGGCCGAGATCCGCGCCTACATCGACGACCTGGTGCCCAAGGCACTCGCCGCCGGCTGGGGCAACTACGACGTGGTCAACTGGCACAAGCACTGCCGGGGCATCTGGGACCTCATCACCGAGCCCCGCATCATCGACGTGGTGGCCGACCTGCTGGGCGACTCGGTGGTGCTGCGCCACAGCCACCTGTTCGCCAAGCTGCCCGGCGACCCCAAGCAGGTCAGCTGGCACCAGGACGCCTCCTACTGGCCGCTGACACCCAGCCGGGTGGTGTCGGCGTGGCTGGCGATCGACGACACCGACGTGGAGAACTCGGCGATGCGGGTGATCCCCGGCTCGCACCACAACGCCCAGCTCACATTCCACGACAGCGCCGAGGACGAGAACAACGTGCTGTTCCAGACGGTGCGCGACGCCGAGGACTGGGGCCGCGCGCCGGTGGCGTTGGAGATGAAGGCGGGCCAGATCTCCCTGCACAGCGACTGGATCCTGCACGGCTCCGAGCCCAACGGTTCCAACCGCCGCCGCTGCGGCCTGGCGATGCGCTACCTCTCAGCCGACGTGCACGCCTACGACGGCTGGAACGCCCACTCGGTGTGGTGCCGCGGTGAAGACCCCCGCAACCACTGGGCCAACCACCCCCGCCCGGACGGCGAAGCGATCCCCGCCAACCTGGACGCCTGACCCCCGGCCCCACAGGAACCGGAGATGCGGGACCAGGGCATGCGACTCATCCAACTCTGGGTGACCGATACGCGCACGCCGACGTTCGCCGCCGAGGCGCACCGGCAGTCGGCCGCCATCGCCGGCAGCGCTCACGCAGCGGACGATCAAGCGTTCATCGATGCGCTCTCCCTCGACGACGCATGAGGCGAGGCGAGATCTGGACCGCCGCGGCCGGAGCACTGACGGCTAGGCCCAGCTCCTCACGAGACTCTCCCGCAGCCGGGCACGCGTCGGCTCGGTGACGAAGGCCGCTTCCAGCGCATCCAGTTGGCGGCGCGCCAGCACGCTTCGCTCCCACCCGAAGGCCGCCTCCAGGCGGCGCATCTCCTTGGTGAGGGTGGTGTCGGTGATGGCTCGTTGGTCGGTGGATATGCCGATTGAGACGCCCGCTGCGGCGAGTGCGTCGATGGGGTGCTCGGCCATGGAGGCGACGACGCTGAGCTGCACGTTGCAGGACGGGCAGGCCTCCAGGTGCACGCCCTCTCGCACCAGACGGGCGACGAGGTCGGGATCCTCGACCGCCCGGACGCCGTGACCGATCCGCCGGGGCTGCAGACAGTCGAGGACCTCCCGGACGCTGTGGGCTCCGGCCGCCTCCCCCGCGTGGACCGTGAACGGCGTACCGGGCCACGGACGATCTCGAAGGCCGGCAGGTGGGTCGCCAGCGGGTAGCCGGCCTCGTCGCCGGCCAGGTCGAACGCCACGGGCAGGTCCTCACTGTGCAGTGTCGTGGCGAGCTGCGCCGTCCGGATGCTCTCGGCCTCGCTGTAGTGGCGGAGCGCGCAAGCGATGACCGCGCAACTCAGCCCGTCCCGCTGCCAGGCCCGGGCCTCCTCGACCACGATCTCCACCACCTCACGGGCAGTGAGGTCGCCCTCGATGTGGCGCAGCGGAGCGAAACGCGCCTCGGCGTGCAGCGCACCGTCGGCCGCCAGCTGGGCCCGCAGATCCCGCATGCAGCTGCGCAGGCCCCTCTCGGTCTGCAGCAGCTCCACGTGGCGCTCGGTCGAGTCCAGGAACGAGACGAGCGAATCGAACCGCTCGGGGCCGACGAAGTGCCGCCGGTAGGTGTCGGCGTCGACAGCGGGGTCCAGCGCCGCCACCGCCTCGAAGGACATGCAGATGTCCATGTGCAGGTGCAACTCGACGGTGCCGCCGAACCTCACCGCGCCTCCACTCCCTCGTCCCGGTGGCGGAAGACCTCGACGAGGTGCAACTCGACGGTGCCGCCGAACCTCACCGCGCCCCCCTACCCGCCGTCTGTTGGACCACTGCCGAGCGGTCTATCACAGGCACCGAACCCCGTCATTCCGCGCCCGCCCTGTCATTCCGGCGAAGGCTGGAATCCAGTCGTCGTCCGCTTCAGCCGCCGGCCGGCGGTGCCCGGTCGTCGGGGCTGCGCCCGGCGAGGGCCGAGATCGCCGCCGGCGGCTCCAGGTCGCCGGTGTAGTCGGCGGAGGCGACGGGCGGCTCGAAGCGGGTGCTGACCGGCACCACGCCCGCCCACCAGGGACCGGCGATGTCGTCGGGCTCGTCGATCGGGTCGCCGGCGCGCACCTTGGCCGAGGCCTCTGCCAGCGGCAGCTCCAGCACCAGCGTGCGCCGCAGGTCGATCTCCGACGGCGGCCGGGAGGTGTCCCAGTTCGCCACGATTTGGTCGGTCACGAGCTTGAGGGCGTAGCTCTTGCGATCCGCGTCGTCGATGCGTGTCGCCCGGCCCCGCACCACCACCGAGCGATAGTTCATGGAGTTGTGGAACGGCGTGCGGGCCATCACCAGCCCGTCGAGGTGGGTGACGGTGACGCAGATCTCGTGGCCCTCGCCGGTGCCGAGCAGGTGGTTGGCGGCGGCGCCGTGCAGGTAAAGCCGCTCCTCGTCCCGCCCGTACACCATCGGCAGCACCAGCGGCCCGTCCGGCGTCGTCACCCCCACGTGCGCGATCAGCCCCGCATCCAGGATCGCCAGCACCTCGTCCCGCTCGTACCGAGCCCGATTGGCGCCGCGCCGCACCCGAGTCCGCTCCGAAGCCGGCCCGGCCTGCTCGACACTGTCTGCACCACCCACCGGCGAGGATCGTACCGACCGAGCTCCCGCAGTCGTCTCACAACTCCAACACGTGGATGTCGTGCTGCTGCTCATCGACGCTGCGCCCCTGGTAGCCAACCGAAACGATCGTCGCGATCACGTCAGCCGTGCTCGCTCCACAGCAGGTCGATGGGCGCGACGATGATCCGGTCGTCGAGCCGATAAGTGAGTTCGCCGGTGTACAGGACGACTCCGATGTTGAATCCCTCCCCCAGGGCACCCCGGAGGGCTCGCAGGCCGCGGGCGTCCCGTGCGGTGACCCGGGCGGCGGACTTGACCTCGAATGCGGTGACAGCGCCATCGTGGTGCTCGATCACGAGATCCACCTCGTGGCCGTCGTGGGTCCGCCAATGGCCGACGCCGGCGATGTCGCCGGTCCAGGACGCCTGCTTGAGGAGTTCACCTACGACGAAGGTCTCCAGCAGGTGCCCGAACTCGCTCAGCGCAGCCGGGTCGAGCCGCCCCAACCTGGCCGGGCTCAGACCCAGCAGCCGCGCCGCCGCGCCGCTGTCGAGGACGTGGATCTTCGGGGTGGCCGCGGTGCGCGCCCGCAGTGTGCGTCCCCAGGCTCCGAGGCGCCGCACGAGGAACAGATCCTCCAGCAGCTTGGTGTAGGTCTCGGCAGTGCGGGGGTCGAGACCCGCACTCCTTCCGGCGGCAGCCATGTTGAGGACCTGCCCCGTCTGCGCGGCGAGGCGCCGCAGGAGTGCCGGCAGCAGCGCCCCCTGGCGGATTCTCGCCAGCTCTGTCACGTCACGGGCCAGAGAGACGCGTACGTAGCCGTCGACCCAGCGATTGCGGGACACGTCGTGGCGGGCGACGGCCAGCGGCAGCCCGCCGCGGCAGATCCGTTCGATGTAGTCGTCGCGGCTCGTCGCCGAGCGGCGCGCACTCACCAGCAGGTCGGGCGTGGTCATCGCCACTGCGAGGAAGTCCTCGACGCGACCGTCGATCTCTCCCTGCGAGAAGGGCAGCAGATCGATGACGTGGATGCGTCCCGTGAGGGCCTGCGCGGCGCGGGGCAGCGCATCGAATCGGGTCGAGCCGGTGAGGACGAACCGGCCGCGCTCCAAGCGCCGATTCAGTTCGGCCTTGATGGCGTCGAGCACCACGGGAGCCTTCTGGAACTCGTCGATGCACACGGGCGGCGCACCGGCTGTGAACGTCCCCGGATCCGCCCTCACCGCGTCACGCACCGCCGGCTCGTCGAGGTCGATCACCTCGACCCCCTGCCTTTCGGCGACCTCACCCAGCAGCGTCGACTTGCCGACCGTGCGCGGCCCCTGCAGCGCGACCACCGGCTCCTCGGCCAGCCGAGTCCGCACCAGCCTCAGCAC
>JAPONU010000303.1 GCA_026713745.1 bacterium | reverse complement strand
GGATGAGACCGCCCGGGGCGGTAGCGGTGGTGCGCCGTGGCCTCTACTGGTGCCGTTGGGGCGCGTTGTCCCCGACGGCCCGGTGGTTCAGGCCAACCTCGAGGAACTGGGGGCCATCGAACTCTCCGGTGATCCCGCCGACGTGCTGGCGTTCGCCGAGTCGCTGGCCGCGGAACTCGCGGCGGACCGCTTCGGGGCGCGCCCGCGGATCGTCTGTGTGAACTGCGCCTGGGAGCTCGACGCGCTCGAAGGGGTCCGCGTCGTCGCGTCCCTGAGCGGGGTGCTGGCCGACGCCGAAACGCAAGGGCGAACAGTCGACGCCGCCGAGTCGCAGCAAGCTCCGCTGCCCGAACTGCGCCGGCACGGCGTTCGCGGCGCCGTGCGCCCGCTGGTGGTCATCGATCCGCACGGCCGCGAGCCGAGAGCGCGTGCGGATCTGGCGAGGCTGGCCGGCCCCGGCCTGGCTGTGGTGACGGCGAATCACCGCACCGAGCCGGTCTCGCCCTCCCCACCGCGCCCCGAACCCGGCTACGGCTGGTCATTGCACGTGACCGGGCGGCGCCTCCGCTGGGAACCCGTGGGTGTCGACCTGCAGCTGGGGGAAACGCCGGACCCGGAGGTCTCTCCGGAGTCGCGCAGCGGTCACGGACCC
The DNA here is from genome assembly GCA_026713745.1 of bacterium. GTDB lineage: Bacteria > Actinomycetota > Acidimicrobiia > Acidimicrobiales > CATQHL01 > VXNF01. Next base: position 12,374 of record JAPONU010000303.1, on the reverse strand, counting down.
GCTCCCGGTGTCGTCGGATCTGCTCCCGGCCCGGTCGACCCCGCGGGGGTTACCGACCCGCTCCCCGGGAGCAGCGGCTCCGGCTGGGCGGGTGAGCCGTCCGAGTCCGGCTTGCGCGTCGCTGTCGCCGGCGCCGGTTCGGGCGAGGTGGAGGTGCAGGTGCTAGGAGTGGTGCAGGTGGTGGGAGCCGTGTCGCCGTTCACCTCCCAGCGGGCCCTGGACCTGGTCTGCTATCTGGCCTTGCATCGTGAAGGCGCGACCGCGGACAAGCTCCGCCACTGGCTCTGGCGCCGTAGCGAGCCGGCCCCGAACGCCAAGACGTTCGCCAACGTGGTGTCGCGGGCTCGCGTCTGTCTCGGCCGAGACGCCGACGGCGAGCCGTACCTCTCCAAACTCGGTGCCGACGGCGTATACCGGCTGTCAGCGCAGGTGACCACCGACCTGGAGCGTTTCACCACCTCGCGGAGGCTTGCCGGGCGGGTTCGGTCCCCGCGGACCCTCGAATGCCTGTACGCGGCGCTGAGGCTGGTGCGCGGCGCCCCGTTCGGTGGTGGCAGCGGCGGCACGTTCTCGTGGACGGACGCCTCCTGGCGCAGCCACGTCGAGTACCTCGTGGACGACACGGCCCACCACCTCGCAGATATGGCCCTGGGGCTGGATCGCCTCGAGGTGGCGCGCTGGGCGACGCTCCGGGGACTCGCCGTAGCCCCGGACTGCGAGCAGTGTTACCAGCGACGGATCGCCGTGGCCCATCGCTCGGGGCACGGCCGGGAGGCTGACCGGGTGATGCGCCAACTGGAGCGCCAGCAGCATGAACCGCTGCCGGAGTTGGGCGTCCTCGTGCCCGGCGTCCTCGAGGCGGTGCCCTCGCCGACGGCCTGAGCGGCAGTTCCGCGTTGGGTCACTGGCCGTCAGTGGCCGCCGATTCGCACCCAGCGCCCGTCGGCGAAGCGCAGTCCCACGCCCGCCAGCCGGGCGACCATGAAGACCACCAGCGCCCCCCACAGCCACCCGATTCCCGCATCGGCGAGGCGCACGCCCACGGCCAGGGGCACGAACACCCCGGCCGCGGCGACCATGGCGGCAGCCAGGTAGCGCAGATCGCCGGCGCCGATCAGAACACCGTCGAGAGCGAAGACCACGCCGTTGATCGGCAGCATCAGCGCCAGGTGCAGCATCAGGAACCCCGCCAGGGACACCACGGCCGCGTCGTTGCTGAACAGCTGCGGCAGCACCGGGCGCAGCCCCACCGCCACCAGCCCTGCCACCAGCCCGAACACCAGCCCCCACCAGGTGACGCGCCGGCCCACGCCGCGGGCTCCGGCGGCGTCGCCGGCGCCCAGCATCATCCCGATCATGCCCTGGGCGGCGATGGCGAGCGCATCCAGCGCCAGTGCCGAGAAGCCGAACAGCTGGGCGTTTATCTGGTGCGCCCCCAGGTCGGCGATCCCGGTTCGAGCGGCCACCGCGGCGGCCACGACGAAGGCGCCCTGCAGGGCAGCGGTGCGCGTGACGAGCGCGCCGCCGGCGCTCAGCAGCCTGCGCAGCACCGCAGGGTCGGGCCGCAGGCTGCGCACGTGCGGGCGGGCCGCGCGCAGCACCCAGTAGGTGTACAGCACCGCACCGGCCCACTGGGCCACCACCGTCGAGAGCGCCGAGGCGCCGATCCCGAAACCCAGCCCGTACACGAGGACCAGCTCCAACACCAGGTTCCCCACCGCGGTGAACACCGCCACCTTCAGCGGTCGAGCCATGTCCAGGCCGCCCCGCAGGTAGCCCACGCCCGCCAGGGTGAGCATCAGGGCCGGGAGGCCGGCGAGGCTGATGAGCAGGTAGATGCGGGCCTGTTCCAGCACCTCGCCCTCACCGCCCAGCAGCACCAGCAGCGGGTCGGACAGGCCGTAGAGCAGGCCGCCCGAAGCCACGCCGACGACCAGCGCCATCAGCAGGGCCTGCACCCCCCAGCGGGCCGCGTCCGCCTCGCGGCCGGCGCCCAGCAGGCGCGCAACGGCCGCGGTGGTGCCGTAGGCCAGGAAGATGAACAGGGCGTACACGCTCAGCAGCAGCTGACCGGCCAGCGCCAGGCCCCCCAGCTGCGGCGTGCCGAGGTGGCCCACCACCGCCGTGTCCACCAGCACGTAGAGCGGCTCGGCCACGAGCGCCCCGAATGCGGGGACCGCCAGGCGCAGGATCTCGCGATCCCAGCGTCGGCGGGCCCCGGCGGCGCCGCCGGCGGGTGCGGGTCCCTTCACGCGGTCGCCCCGGCGCCAGGCCGCCTCACGGTCCCAGCGGTTCCGCCGGACGCGATGGGTCGCTGAGGTTGCACCGGCCGGAGCGAACTTTCTCGACGAGCTGAGATTGAAGTAGCGTCCCGGCGAGGTTCCGAGCCAGGAAGACCATGAACGTCCAGCAGACCGACAGATTCTCGATGGCTGAACTCACCGATCGCACCGGCGTACCGGCCTCGACTGTGCATCACTACATCCGGCGGGGATTGCTCCCGCCGGCGGCGCGCATCTCGACGAAGCAATTCCTGTACGGACCCGAACACGTCGACGCTTTGCTCGTGATCCGGGATCTCCGCCGGCGCCAGCGGCTCTCCCTGACGAAGATCGCCGAGGTGCTGCCCGAGATCCTTGCCGCCGGCGGCGACGTGATGGGCGCTCAGCGCCCCGGCAGGGACGACCCACAGCCGTCGACGATCACCGAGCGGATCCTCGATGTCGCAATCGAGTCGTTCGGCCTGCACAGCTACGGCGAGGTGAGCGTCGCCGACCTCTGCGCCGGCGCCAACGTTGCCAAGGGTACGTTCTACCGCCACTTCGACTCCAAGGGCCAGGTGTTCGTGCAAGCCGCCGAGAGGGTCGTGCGGCAAAGTCTGGCGCGCTTTCGCTCCGAACTGGCCCGAGAGCCTCAGCCGGCGGACATGCAGGCCGCCGCCGCTGCCTGCGCCGTGGCGCTGCGGCCGGGACTGCCCGTCCTGCTGGAACTGGCGAAGCGGGCGATGCTGCACGAGCCCGTGTACGTGAACGAAGCCCGCCACGCGTTCCGGCTGCTGGTCGACGAGATGGGCGACGTCCTTCGCCCCGGCGAGTCAGGGAACCGGGCGATCGCCGGGATGGTGGTGCTCGACGCCATCACGCAGGTGTTCCGCGGGTTGGTTGGGGACGGTGGTGGCGCAGCATCCGCCGGCTCCTAGCGGCCCGCCGACCTGGCGATCGTCGCCGCCGAACCATGTTGCCGGCACCGGTCGGCGTCGCCGGTCGTCGGTTCCGGAAGTGTGCCGGTGCGATCCGGACAGCCTCCGCCCGGCGGCGAGCGCCGAACGCAACACTTGGACCATTGGGTCAGTAGTTGTGTATGGTGCGCGCCATCGTGGAGCTTGACTCCGAGCCGTGCGTTCGGTACCGGTGGAGGGTGCAGTGGCCATCGAACCGACCGCGGATTGGCCCGGCCCTCGGCGCCCGCCCGCAGCCTTCCGGAGCGCCTCGAACGAGGCGGTCGAGCGGTATGCCGACATCGACGCCGTCATGGCTCGGGCCTCCGGCGAGAACTTCCCGGTGGCGCTGGGAGTGCTTCCCCGGCGGCTGCGCAGCCATCTGGAGGCGATCTACGGCTACGCCCGGCTGGTGGACAACCTGGGCGACGAGTACGGCGGTGACCGCACGGCGGCGCTGGACTGGCTGGAGCAGCAGATCGACGGCCTGTACGCCGGAGCGCCGCGCCACGAGGTGTTCCGCCGGCTGGCGGCGACGGTGGAGGCCTTCGACATTCCCCGCACGCCGTTCGACGCGCTGCTGGCGGCCAACCGCTTGGATCAGACCAAGACCGGCTACACCGACTGGGACGAACTGCTGGGCTACTGCGCGTTGTCGGCGAACCCGGTCGGACACCTCGTCCTGGCCGTCTTCGAGGCGTCGACGCCCCAGCGCCGGGCCGACTCCGACGCCGTATGCAGTGGCCTGCAGGTTCTCGAGCACTTACAGGACGTGGGGGAGGACGCCGCGGCGGGCCGCATCTACCTGCCGGCGGAAGACATGGCCCGGTTCGGCTGCACCCCCGACGACCTGCTCGCTCCCGTCGCCGGCGAGCCGCTGCGCCGGCTCGTGGCGTTCGAATGCGACCGGACGCGGGAGCTACTGGGGAGCGGCCGGGCGCTCGTGGCGTCGCTCCGCGGGTTTGGGAGGCTCGCCATCACCGGCTTCGTGTCCGGCGGGCTCGCCGGCCTCGATGCCATCGAGGCGGCGGGATTCGAAGTGCTGAGCGCAACCCGCAGTGCCGGCGCCGGACGCCTGCTGCGCCGCTCGCTGCCCCTTTATCTGGGCGCGGTCCTCAAGCGGGGTCCGGCATGACGGCCCTCAGCGCAGATGCGGCGTACCGCCGCTGCGAGGAGATCACCTGGGCGGAGGCGCGCAACTTCGCCTACGGCATCCGGCTGCTTCCCCCGCCCAAGCGCCGGGCGATGGCGGCGCTGTACGCCATGGCTCGGCGGATTGACGACGTCGGCGACGGGGATTGGCCCACCGACCGCAAGCTGGAGGCGCTCGGGGAGCTCCACACCTCCATCGACGTGCTGGCGGCCGGCGAGGTGCCCGACCCGACCGACCCGGTCCTCGTGGGCCTCGCTGCTGCCGCCGACCGCTACCCGATCCCCGTGGGTGTTCTGCACGAGATCGTCGAAGGCTGCCAGCAGGACGTGATCGGCGCCGGCTACACGACCATGGACGACACCGTGCGCTACTGCCGGCTGGTTGCGGGATCGGTGGGCCGGCTGTCCCTGGGGGTCTTCGGCACACGGGGCGCGCCGGGAGCCGGGCCCGACGGGGAACCGGCGCGGCTCGCCGACGAACTCGGGGTGGCGTTGCAGCTCACCAACATGCTGCGCGACATCGTCGAGGACCACGCCATGGGGCGCATTTACCTGCCGGAGTCCGACCGTGCGCGCTTCGGAGTCCGGCCGGGGGAGTGGGCGCCCACCGAGGGCGTCGCGGCGCTGGTGCGTCATGTCGGCGAGCAGGCGGCGGCGTGGTTCGAGCGGGGGCTCGTGCTGCTCGACCACCTCGACCATCGCAGCCGGGCCTGCACCGCGGCGATGGCCGGCATCTACCGGCGATTGCTGGGACGCATCCTGGCGCACCCCGAAGGGCCCCTCAGCATGCGTGTGCGGCTCCCGGGGCCACAGAAGGCGCTGGTGGCGCTGCGCAGCGTGGCGGGGCTGCGGCCATGAACGATCGTCGCCCGAGCGTGGTGGTGGTCGGCGGGGGCCTCGCCGGTCTGGCTGCCGGTGTCGAGGCCGCCGACCGGGGCGCCGCGGTCACGCTGCTGGAGCGGCGCCCGCGCCTGGGCGGGGCGACCTGGTCCTTCGAGCACCGCGGCATCTCCTACGACAACGGCCAGCACGTGTTCATGCGCTGCTGCGAGGCCTACCTGCGATTCCTGGAGCGGATCGGCTCGGCCGGCGATGTCCGCCTGCAGAGCCGCCTGGAGGTTGCTGTGCTGTGCCCCGGCGGCCCAGTCGGGGCGATCCGGCGCACCCGGGGCCCCGCCCCGCTGCACCTGCTGGCGGCGGTGGCGACCTACCCGCACCTACCCCGCCGCCGGCGCCCCGCAGTGATGCGCGCCGCGCTGGCACTGCGCCGCCTGGACCCCGACGACGCCGCTCTGGACCGGTCGACCTTCGGCGAGTGGCTGGCCGCCCGCGGCCAGGACGCTGCAACCATCGAGGCCTTCTGGGACCTCATCGTGCTGCCGACGGTCAACGTCCCCGCCGCCGAGGCGTCACTGAAGCTGGCGGCGATGGTGTTCGGTACGGGGTTGCTGAGTAGATCCGACGCCGCTGACATCGGCTGGGCCACAGTGCCGCTGTCGGTCCTGCACGGCGGCGCGGCACGGCGGACCCTCGAGGCTGCCGGTGGCGAGGTCAGAACAGGAGCAGCAGTGCGAGGCGTCCGCGCCGGCGCCTCGGGCCGCCCGGCGGTGGAACTCGACGGCGAACTCATCGAGGCCGGCGCGGTCGTGGTGGCGGTGCCCCACGAGGCTGCCGGCGGGCTGCTGCCACCGGGGACGGTGGCGGGCCAGGAGCGCCTCGGCGATCTCGGCACCTCGCCGATCGTGAACGTGCACCTCGTCTATGACCGGGCCGTGACCGAGTTGCCGATGGCCGCGGGCACCCGCAGCGACGTGGAGTTCGTCTTCGATCACACCACGGCTGCGGGCCTGGACGACGGGCGCCAGTGCCTGACGATCTCGCTGTCGGCGGCGAAGCGCCACATCGGGCGCCGTTCGGCGGATCTCGTGGAGCACTTCGGCGCCGAGATGGCCCGCCTGCTGCCGGCGGCGGCGGGCGCCCGTATCACCGAGTCGATGGTCACCCGCGAGCGGGCGGCCACCTTCGTCGGGGCGCCGGGGACCCATGCCCTGCGCGCCGGAGCCCGGACCGCGCTCGGGGGTGTCTTCCTGGCCGGCGCCTGGTGCGACACGGGCTGGCCGGCGACCATGGAGGGCGCTGTGCGCAGCGGGGTGGAGGCGGGACGCCTGGCGGTCGAGAGCGCCGCAGCGGCGCCGCCGGCGCCGGGAACAGGCGTGCGCGGCGAGGCGGTGGCGGCATGAGCCGGCCCGCCCCAGCGGTGCTCGACCGGGCCGGCGGCGTGGTTCGGCCGGCTCTCGCCGAGGCGGTCGACCGCCTGCCGGCCGAGCTCGCCATCCCGGCGCGCTACCACTTCGGCTGGACGGACGCGCAGGGAGTGGCGCTGCCCGGCGAGCGCGGCGGCAAGGGCGTGCGGGCCGCGCTGGCGGTGCTGTCCGCCGAGGCTGTGGGAGCGGCACCGGTGGTGGCCACGCCGGGGGCGGTCGCGGTGGAGCTGATCCACAACTACTCGCTGATCCATGACGACATCGTCGACGGCGACGTCGAGCGACGGCACCGGGCCACGGTGTGGAAGGTCTACGGCACCGACAACGCCGTGATCATCGGCGACGCGGTCATGGCTCTCGCTTTCGAGGTGCTGCTGGCGGAGGTGACGCCGCCCCGCGCCGCTGCCGCCGCCGACCTGGCCCGCGCCAATGCGGCCATGATCGCCGGGCAGTCGATGGACATGACGCTGCACAGCCACATCAACGTGTCGGTGGCGGACTGTTGGCGGATGATCTCGCTGAAGACGGGTGCACTGCTGGCTCACGCCAGCGCCGTCGGGGCGATCCTGGCCGATGCCCCCGCCGCGACGGTCAGTGCACTGCGCCGCTTCGGCGACGAGTTGGGCCGGGGATTCCAGGCCACCGACGACCTGCTCGGCATCTGGGGCCGTCCCGAGGTCACGGGCAAGCCCGCCGGCAACGACCTGCGCGAGCGCAAGCGGTCGCTGCCGGTCACCGTGGCGCTGAGTTCCGATGGCGCCGCGGCCACCGAGCTCGCCGACCTGTACAGTCGGGAGCACCTCGACGACGAGGCGGTGGCGCGGGCAACGGCGCTGATCGAGGAGGTCGGCGGCCGTGCCGTGACTGCGGCGGCGGCGCGCCGCTGCATGGAGAATGCGATCGAGGCTGTGGCGTCGGTCGACGTGGATCCCGCCGCCGGCGCCGAGTTGGCGGAACTGGCGGCGTTCATCGTCGACCGCGACTACTAGGACCGGGACTTGAAGGCTGTGCGAGAGGTTCGAGCATGACGACGGCGAGAGATTCGCCGGCCGCGCTGCGGTGGCTCACCTCCGCGGCTGCGGCGGGTGACCTGGAACGGGATGCGGCCGACGCCCTGGGGCGCTCAGCCGACGCGCTGCTGGGACTGCAGGACCCGGCGGGCTGGTGGAAGGGCGACCTGGAAACCAACGTGGCGATCGAGGCCGAGGATCTCCTCCTGCGCACCTTCCTGGGCATTCTGGACGACGAGACCCTGAGGCTCACGGCGAACTGGATCCGGTCCAGGCAGTGCGCCGACGGGGGCTGGTCGTCCCACTACGGGGGCCCCTCGGACCTGTCGCTGGCGGTCGAGGCTTACGTGGCGTTGCGCCTCGCGGGCGACAGCCCCGACGCCGAGCACATGCGCCTCGCCGCGGAGTTCGTGCGCGACATGGGCGGCGTGGAGTGCTCGCGGGTGTTCACGCGCATCTGGCTGGCGCTGTTCGGGCAGTGGTCGTGGCCAGAGCTTCCCGCCATGCCCCCCGAGATGATCCTGCTGCCTCGCTGGTTGCCGCTGAACATCTACGACTTCGCTTGCTGGGCCCGCCAGACGATCGTGCCGCTGACCATCGTGGGCACCTACCGGCCGCAGACCGAACTGGATTTCACGCTGGACGAGTTGCGCACCGGCGCCGTGCCGCCCGAGAAGGTGCCCCGGTCGATCCGCACCCCCGCCGGCTGCTTCCAGCGCCTCGACAGGGCGCTGCACAGGTTCCACAACAGGGCGCCGTGGCGGTTGCGGGAGACCGCCATGAAGCTCGCAGAGCAGTGGATCATTCGCCGCCAGGAGTCCGACGGCTGCTGGGGCGGTATCCAGCCGCCCTGGGTGTACTCGATCATGGCCCTGCACCTGCGGGGCTACTCGCTGGACCACCCCATCCTGGCGAAGGCGCTGGCGTGCTTCGACAGCTACGAGGTGCGCCAGGATGACATGCGCTGGATGGAATGCTGCCAGTCCCCCGTGTGGGACACGGCGCTCGCGGTGGTGGCCCTCGGTGATGCCGGGCTGCGCCGCGACGACCCGGCGATGGTGGCCGCGGCGGACTGGCTGGTGGACGAGGAGGTGCGGGTGCGCGGCGACTGGGCGGCTCGACGCCCCGAGTTGGCCCCCGGGGGCTGGGCGTTCGAGTTCCAGAACGACAACTACCCCGACCTCGATGACACCGCCGAGGTTGTGCTGGCTCTGGGTCACGCGCAGGCGTCGGATCCGGACCGGGCGAACGCGGCGATCGCCCGCGCCGTCACCTGGGCGGAGGGCATGCAGAGCAGCGACGGCGGCTACGCCGCGTTCGACGCCGACAACGTCCGGCGCCTCTGCGAGCAGTTGCCGTTCTGCGACTTCGGCGAGGTCATCGACCCGCCGAGTTCCGACGTCACGGCGCACGTCGTGGAGATGCTCTGCTGGGTGCGCGCCCACACCGACACTCCCGTCGACGCCCGGCGCCTGCGGCGCGCCGTGGACTGGCTGTGGCTGGACCAGGAGACCGACGGATCGTGGTTCGGGCGCTGGGGCGTGAACCACCTCTACGGTCTCGGCGCCGTGCTGCCGGCGCTGCGTGCGGTGGGAGTGCCCCCCAGCGACCGCCGGATCCGCCGCGCCGTCCGCTGGCTGCACGCCACGCAGGGCCCCGAAGGCGGATGGGGCGAGGATCTGCGGTCCTATGAGTCCGACAGCTGGCGGGGCCGGGGCGACCCCACGGCCTCGCAGACCGCTTGGGCGCTGCTGGCGCTGATGGCTGCGGACGAGTTCGGCGAGCCCACCCGACGCGGTGTGGCGTGGCTGGCCCAGACCTGCGGGGCCGACGGCACCTGGGACGAGCCCCAGTACACCGGCACCGGGTTCCAGGGCTACTTCTACATCAACTACCACCTCTACCGGCAGGTCTTCCCGACCATGGCGCTGGGACGCTTCCTGCGGGCCACCGCCGGGGAGGAGTCGCCCCGGTGAGCATCGAGTTCTGGTGCCCGCTGCGGCTCGAGTCGGTGGCGGCGCGCCGAGGTGCCCGCACCGCCGGTGTGGTGCGCACCGGCATGGGGCCTCGGCGGTCGGCGGCGTTCGCCGCGGGCGGCCACCGTGTAGCGAGGCATCGCGGTGCGGTGGTGCTGGGCCTGGGGGGCGCGCTCGGCGGCGGGCCGACGCCGGGCGACATCATCGTGGCCGATGAGGTGCGAGGCCCGGGCGCGCCCCGGCCCGTCCGGGTACGGGAGGCGGCGGCGATCGAGTCGCTGATCCGCGACGCCGGTCCGGAGGTGCTGCGGGGCCCGGTGGTCTCGGTCGCCCGTCCGGCGCGCGGCGAGACGCGGCGCACGCTCTCCGGCACCGGCGCGCTGGTTGCGGACATGGAGTCGTGGTGGTTGCTGGCCGCTGATCCGGCGCCATTGGCCGTGGTCAGGGTGGTGAGCGACACTCCCTCAGCCGAGTTGGCGTCGCTCTCGCTACCGTGGCGGGTGCGTCGTGCCCTGGCGGTGATCTCCCGGATCGCTGCGGCACTGGATTCCTGGGAGACTCCGGTCGGACCGGACATTCGTCGAGGGCTGGAGACGACAGCCCCTGGAGGTGGTTCCTGATGGGCATCCCGCTTCGACAGGCGGCGCGAGTCGGCGCCTACATGTTCGCCAACAAGGTCCGCCGCCGCGAGAAGTTCCCGCTCATCGTGGAGATGGAGCCTCTGTTCGCCTGCAACCTGGAGTGTCCCGGTTGCGGCAAGATCCAGCACCCCACCGAGGTCCTGCGCAAGCGCCTCAGCGTCGAGGAGTGCGTGGGCGCCATGGAGGAGTGCGGGGCGCCGATGGTTTCCATCGCCGGCGGCGAGCCCCTGCTGCACCCGCAGATCGCCGACATCGTCGAGGCGCTGCTGGAGAGAAAAAAGTTCGTGTACCTGTGCACCAACGGCGTGCTGCTGCGGCGCAAGATGGACCGGTTCAAGCCCTCGCCGTACTTCTCCTGGGCGGTGCACGTGGACGGGCTGCGCGAGCGCCACGACATCGCGGTGGCGCGGGAGGGCGTCTTCGACGAAGTGGTCGAAGCGATCCGCGAGGCCAAGAGGCGCGGCTTCCGGGTCACCACCAACAGCACCTTCTTCAACACCGACACGCCCGAGTCGGTGCGCGGCGTGCTGGATTTCCTGAACGACGACCTGGGTGTCGACTCGCTCATGATCTCGCCCGGCTACGCCTACGAGAAGGCCCCCGACCAGGAGCACTTCCTGCAGGTCACCGAGACCCGCCGGCTCTTCCGGGAGGCCTTCGCCGACGGGCGCCGCAAGCGCTGGCGCCTCAACCACTCGCCGCTGTTCCTGGACTTCCTGGAGGGTAAGGTGGACTACCAGTGCACGCCGTGGGGCATTCCCAGCTACTCGGTGTTCGGCTGGCAGCGGCCCTGCTACCTCATGGCCGACGGCTACGCCGAGACCTACCAGGAGTTGATCGAGACGACCGACTGGGACAGCTACGGGCGCGGCCGCGACGAGCGCTGCGCCGGCTGCATGGCGCATTGCGGCTACGAGCCGTCGGCGGTCGTGGCCACCGCGGGATCGCTGCGCCAGTCGCTGCGGGCCCTGGTCGCGGGCTGAGAGTCCCCCGCACGGCGAAGCCCCGGTGCCGGTTCGGGCCGTCCTGGCGTTCGCTCCTTCGACTCCTTCGCTCAGGGGACTTCCCGGCGTAGCCTCACAAGGGTGCGCAGCCGTCACGGGTTCGCCGCAGCCCTGACGGCTGCGGCTCTACTGGCCGCCGCCTGCTCCAACGATCCGTCCGAGCCCGCGCCGGCCGACGCCGGCACGCCCCCTGCGGCCGCCGCGACGCGTGTGACCGGCCCCGCGGCCGGCCCGACACCCACCGCTGAAGCCGGCGGCGAGACCGCCGATGCGGGTCCCGAGCCGGTGAGGGTCGGTGTGATCATGGCGGCCGGTGGCCGGTTGGCGCCGCACGACGGCCCTGTGCTCGACGCGCTCGCCTACGCGGCGCGGCAGGTCAACTCCTCGGGGGGCCTGCTGGGACGGCGGTTGGAGTTGCTCTTCGAAGACTCCGATTCCGAACTCAACAGGGGCTACGAGGCTGCGTTGCGGATGGTCGAGCGTGACGTGGCCGTGATCTTCACCTCCTGTGACCCGTACTTCAACCGGCCGGTGCGGGAGGTGGCCGACGGCGCCGGTGTTCTCGTGATCGCTCCCTGCGGCCCCGAGCCTCAGCCGACGGTGGCGGCGGGGCGAGCCCGGGTGTTCTCCGCCGGCACTCCCGCGCCGGCCTACGGGCGGGCGCTCGCCGAGTACGCCGCCGACGCGGGCATCCGGTCGGTGGCGACGCTCGTGGAGCGCGACAGGTCCGAGGCCGTGACGATGTGCGACAGCTTCGGCCGCCGCTTCGCAGAGTTGGGAGGATCGCTGGGATTCTCGCTGTCGTTCGACCGTCACTGGATCGCCGCCCAGCCCGTCGTCGGTGCCCAGGCCACCGCACGGGCGGTGGAGGGGGCCGCGCTGTACCCGGCGGTGGTCATCTGTGCCGCCGTCGGCGGGCGCGGCACGCAGATGTTCGAGTTGCTGCGGTCGGCCGGTGTGGCGGCCGAGGTGCTGGCGCCGGCGGCGCTGGACGGCGTCGCCTGGCGGCGCGGCATCTTCGGGTTGGAGCCGCTCACGGTCATCACCGAGGCGTCCACGTTCGGCGACGACCCCAGCTCGCAGGTGAACGCCTATTTCGCCTCGATCATC
>JAPONU010000302.1 GCA_026713745.1 bacterium | reverse complement strand
GCGTTCATCGTGACCACGTCACCGCCGCTGATCAGCAGAACGTCCGGCTCTGCGCCGGCGTCGGGTGCCTCGACCATTGCCGCGGCAGGCTAGTTGAGCGTCTCCGGAGCCTTCGGCCTGCCCGTCCCGCCCCAAGTCTCTCGTCGGTACCCTCTGCGCATGGATCTGGGATTGAGCGGTAAGCGAGCCGCGGTCGCGGCCTCCTCCGCGGGTTTGGGTCTGGCGGTGGTGGAGGCGCTGGCGGCCGAGGGCTGCAGTGTGGTGATCTCCGGGCGGGATCCCGAACGGCTGAGCCGTGCCGCCGGGGGGATTCCGGGGGCTGTCCCGGTGGTCGCCGACGTCTCCGGCGCGGCCGGCGCCGAAGCATTCGTGACCGACGCGCGTGCCGCACTCGGCGGGGGAATCGACATCCTGGTGGTGAACGCCGGCGGCCCGCCCGACGGGAGCTACGAGTCGTTCGGACCGGCGGACTACCTCGAGGCGCTGCATCTCAATCTGATGTCGGTTGTGGCCATGTGCTACGCCGTGACCCCCGAGATGCGCGAGCGGCGCTGGGGGCGGATCCTGGCCATCACCTCGGTGACCGCGCGCCAACCGGTTCTCGGCCTCATCCTCTCCAACACGGCGCGCGCCGGAGCCACAGGGTTCCTCAAGACGCTGGCGGGGGAGATGGCCGCCGACGGTGTGACCGTCAACTCCATTCAGCCCGGGCTGCACGACACCGCCCGCCTGCGCTCGGTGTGGGACGAAGAACTGCCGGCGGTGACCCGGAAGGTGCCGGCCCGCAGGCTCGGCGATCCCGGCGACTTCGGGCGGGTGGCCGCCCTGTTGTGCTCGGAGTGGGCCGGCTACCTCACCGGCGCGGCCGTGCCCGTCGACGGCGGCCTGGCGCAGGGCCTGCAGTAGCAGCCGACGCTCACAGGCGCGCCTTGCTGCGCCCGCCGTGGTCCACCGCGTCAACGTGCACGTTCACCGCATCGCCATCCGGAGGGCGCTCGGGTGCGTCACAGCTTCCCGTACCTGCGAGTCAGGTACGCGTCCCGCTCGATCACTCCTTGCAGTGTTTCCCGGACGCCGGGCTCGCGGCCCGTATACCCCAGTCGCTTGTACATCTCCTGCAAGACCTGTTCGTCGCTCCGTGGGAGACCGTCGGATCTGATCCAACCGGCGAGTTCTACCAGCCGGTTTCGCTTGTGTCTCCCAATCGGCAGGCCGGTGCGGAGCTGCGGCGCCGGGCCCCGCTGTGGAGATGTTCGCGATCCGTCCGGCTTCGTAGCCGCACGCTCGCCGCGATCCTAAACGTCATTGGTTTCTCGGCCATCCGCGGATGCGCCACGGGCCGACCGGATTGCGTCGAACAGTGCCTCCTTGATGCGGCTTCCCCGGCGCCCGTAGCCGAGCCTCTCGAACATCTCCTCGAAGATCTGCTCGTCGGTGCGAAGGAGTCCGTCGGACATCACCCACTTCGCGAGCCGTACGAGCGATTCCTGGGAGTGCTCAGTGATGGGCGTGTTTCGCGGCAGCCGCGGCCCCGCGCCCCGCTGGTCGGCTGTCGGAGCGGCGGCCTGCTGCGAGATCCCACTCGTGGCCCTGTCGCGGACCGAGTGGCCGACAGCCGCACCTGCTCGGGTGCCACCACGCCGGCCGCCACCATCGCGAAAGGGGATCCTGCCCGAGTCGACTTCGTGAACCGCCCGCCGGTAGGCGTCGAGAACACGTTCGACCTCCGGGCGGTGGTTGCTGAACCAGTCGGTGGACCAGATGCGGCAGAAGCGCCAGCCCAGGCGCTCCAGATGATCCTGGCGCAGCCGGTCCCGGTCCCGTGCGGTGTGTGAGGAGTGGTAGCTCGCGCCGTCGGCCTCCACGGCCAGGACGAAGCTCGCCGGTCGACTCGGGTGGCGCACCGCGAAGTCGATCCGGTAGCCCGAGCAGCCGTACTGGGGCACAACGTTGAGTCCGGCGGCGGTCAGCTTGTCGAGGACGTCCACCTCGAAGGGGTTGAGCGGCTCGACCGTGTCGCCACCGGAAAGGTCGGTTCCGCCGCTCTCGGCGTACTTGAGGTAGCCCCGCAGGAGTCGTGCGCCCTCCGCGGAACTGCGGCTCGGGTCCATCTCCGCGTGGGAGAACGACGCCACGAGCGTCATCCGCTTGCGGGCCCGCGTGACCGCCACGTTGAGGCGTCGCTCGCCGCCTTCGGCGTTGAGCGGGCCGAAACGGTAGACAACCTGCCCGCGGTCGTTCTTGCCATAGCCGACGCTGAGGATGATGGCGTCGCGCTCGTCGCCCTGCACTCGCTCCAGGTTCTTTACGAAGGCACGCTCGGGGGCTATCTCGTCGAAGAACGCCTCGAGATCGGGGCTGCATTCGGCGTCGAGCCGTTGCCGCAGGACCTCCTCGATGCGGTCGGCGTGGTAGCGGCCCATGGCGATCACGCCGAGCGTCTCATCCGGTCGTCTGCGGGCGTGGTCGATCATCAGATCGACCACCCGGCGGACCTCGTCCGGGTTGCTTCTCGTCTCGACGGGCGCGCCCGGCCGGTGTTCAACTAACTCGAAGCTCAAGCACCCGTCGCCTACGGCACCGGGGAACGTGGTTAGCCCACCGTGGTAGATGTTGCGGTTGGAGAAGGCGATGAGGCGCTCGTTGGCCGACCGGTAGTGCCAGGTGAGCGGGCGGCGGGACAGAAGCGCGTCCATGACGTTCAGAATTGACTCGAACGCCCCGAGTTCGGCATCATCGTCCGCCTCGAAATCGTCGTCGGTGCCGTCGAAGAACGTCGTAGGAGGCAACTGGCGCGAGTCGCCCGCCACCATGGCCCGCGGTGCCCGCAGCAGCGCCGGTATGGCGTCGCACGGGAGCACCTGGCTTCCCTCGTCGAAGACGACCAGATCGAACAGGGGTCGCGGCGGCAGCGTCTGGGCCACGTCCAGCGGCGACATCGCCCAGCAGGGGCGCACTGTGGTGAGCACGTCCGGCGCCCTCTCGAAGAGTTGCCGCAAGGGCAGGTGGCGTGTCTTCTTGGCGGCCTCTCGGCGGATCAACGTATCCTGGTCGGGGTGGCCGTTGCGCACCTCGATGGCGTGCTCGGCAAGCCGGCGCCGAACGCGGGCCGGAGTGCTCGTCAGGTGTTCGACGTCGGCGGAGCGGAACTCTGCGACCAGACGGTTCTGACGATCGGCGTCGAAGCCGGATAGGCGCCCGTCCGCCAACAGCACTTCCCGGCGCACGGACTCCAGCCATGCCAGTTCGAAGGCGGCGGTGAGCCCGGACGAGGCAAGAGCGCCGGACCTGACGCGTTCAAGGAGAATGCCGGCGCCGGCCGTGGCGCAGCGCTCCTCGATCTCGGAGATCCGAGGTAGCCGGTGCAGCGTGCCCTCGTCGGCGAGTAGGTCACCGATGGTCGCGGCGAGTTCTTCGTGCGTTCCGTCCTCTAGTCGGTGCCCGGGCAGCAGGGCGGCAAGGTGATCGAGCGGCTCCCGCGTGGCGCCGTGCGCAGCCGCGAACGGCGTCAAGTCCCCCGCGAGATGCGGCTGCCCCTTGCCGCCGAGGGTTTTCCAGCGCTCGGCCGCAGCGCGCGCCTTGTTCACCAGGTCGAGCGCGACCTTGCCGCGGAGTTTCGCCCCTGCTGCTGACGATTTTATGACGGCGCGCCGTGCCGCTCGGTAGCGGCCGCCGAAAAGCCGGGCGCCCGATGCGCGCAAGCCGCCCACCGCAGGAGCGAGATCGGCTTCCAGCGAGTCGAGGTCGTTCTCGAAGACCATCATGCCGTGATGCGAGGCGAACTTGTCCAAGTCGCCGAGCAACTCGATCAGGTCACCACAGGCCGCCACCGAGCAGGGGGCCTCCAAGCCCAATTCGAGGAGCAGTTCGCCGCAGCGCCTGCCGGCTTCGGGAACGGTCTCGGCGAGCACTCCCAGTGAATGCTGCGCGCGCCGCACGTCGTCGATGGTGGAGACAACGGCACCGGCCCACGGTGAGTCGCCCGACACCAGCGACGCGGCGAGGTCGCTCCAGTCGCTCAGGTCGCGTCGCACGTCACGCACCGTGCCCGAGTCGAGCTGCGCCAACACGTCGCTTGGGAATGTCACCGGCGGCGTGTCCGCGGTGTGGTTGCGCCGGACTTCCAACAGTCGGGTGTGCACATCGTAGAACGACACACCCCACGGCCGGCGTTCAGTGTGCAGTGCCTCTGTGTAGCCCGACAGTTCCGATCTGGAATCCTCAAGGCGATCGTGGAGGTTCTCGTCGTCGGTCGGCGGCGTGCCGCCGATGGCTTCCAACGACTCGTCGAGGCGCCGGGCCAGATCGCGGCGGCGCAGGGTTCCGCCGTGGAAGTCCATCACGAACCCGTCGAGGCCGACGTTCGTCAACCGTTTCGTGACCGCGTCGATGGCGGCACGCTTCTCGGCCACGAACAGGACGCTGCGGCCGCGGGCCATCATCGCAGCGATGAGGTTGGCGATGGTCTGGCTCTTGCCCGTACCTGGTGGCCCTTGCAGCACGAACGACTCGCCGGCGAGCGCAGCGTTGACGGCTGCGTTCTGCGAGGAGTCGGCGTCGAGGACCAGGTACTCGTCCGCCGCGGGCACGGTGTCCGGGAGCGACTGGTCGATGCGCTGGGTGTGCTCGCCGCGCAAGGACTCGCCGGCCTCACGGTCTCCGGCTATTGCAGCGATGAGATCGTTGCCGGCAAGCGCCTCGAGGTTCTCCTCGATGTCGGCAACCATCGGCATCTTCCGGTACATGAAGTTGCCGACGACCAGCTGCTGCTCGATGGTGAACCCGGGTACCGGGACGGCCCGGGCGCGGAGATCGCCGAAGATCTCTGCCACTTCGGTCTCGTCGAGGCGGGCGTCGGACAGTTTCGAACCGAGCAGTTCCTCACCGGACACGGAGACGTTGAACTCCTTGGCCAGGAATCGCAGTAGGGCGTCGTTGACGGTCCACTCGCCGTCGAGGGACAGATCGAAGTCGGCCTCGGATGCGCCCCGTCGATGCAGTCCCGCGGCGCACATCAGAACCGGTGCCGCCGGGCTGGTCCTCGGCCCGCCCTGCGGAACCACCCAGCTGGCCATCCCTTGGACGATGAAGAGCGTGTTCACGCCTCGCTCTTCGAAGTTCTCCACCGCCTTGCGGCTGACCGACCTGGCCCGGCGCACCGCGTCGTCGGCCCAGTTCTCGCTCTCGGCGACAGAGTTGGCGAATAGCGCTCGCAGCGAAACGCTCGTGCCCGGCTTGGAGGTCAGCAGCGCCCCCAGAACCGCACGGTCGGAACTGCCGAGGTCCAGGGTTCCCAACTTGAGAGGTCTGTAGTAGAGCAGGC
>JAPONU010000301.1 GCA_026713745.1 bacterium | reverse complement strand
TTACCACTGAGGAGGACGATCATGATCGCCGCCGAACCGATACACCCGGGAGAACACCTCGCGGAGATCATGGAGCCGCGTCGCGCCGCAACGACGCGCTTCGGCGACCTCAGGTGGGATCGCGCCACAGCACCTCGATAGGGGCGGAGTGGAGGCGGTCGCCGGCGGGGAAGGTGCCCGTGCCGGTGTGGAGCAGGATGCCTGCGCGGAAGGCGCCCGGTTCGGCGGCGTCGAGGCGGTCCCGCAGCGCGGCGACGTGGCGTAGATCGGCCGCCCGCGGTGAGGCGGTGGCCTTGACTTCGATCGCCACGACGGCGCCGTCGGCGCGTTCGATCACGAGGTCCACCTCGCGCCGGGCATTGTCGCGGTAGTGGTGAAGGGTCAGGCGGGGTGTGCCGGCCCCCACCTGCCGGGCGATCTCGCCCACGACGAACGTCTCGAGCAGGCGCCCGGTGGCGGTGGCGGTCGGAGGCCGCAGTGCCGGGACGTCGAGACCCGTCAGCGCTGCGGCCAGACCGCTGTCGGTGACGTGCAGTTTCGGGCGTCGCACCACTCTGGCGCCACGGTTGCGCGTCCACGACGGCAGTTCGTGGATCAGGAACACGGTGCGCAGCCAACCGAGGTAGGCGTCCAGGGTGGCACGGTCGGCGCCGAGGCGCCGCGACAAGTCGGCGAGGTTGACTTCACCGGCGGTGTTCGCCGAGGCGAAGCGGAGGAGTCTCGGCAGCAGCGCGGCTCGGCGAATGTCGCCGAGTGCGAGGATGTCGCGGCCCACGACGGTCTCGGCGTAGTCGTCGAACCAGCGGGCCCGATCCGGGCCGCCGAGGCGGAGCGCCTCGGGATAGCCGCCGGCGCAGACCATCTCCAGGTAGTCGTCGCGCTTGGTGGACGTGAGTCCCGAGCTCGTGAATCGCCCGTCGAACCAGCGCCCGATCATCCCCGGCGGGCCATCGGTGTCACGCTCGAAGGTCGCGCCGGCAATCTCGGCCCTCGATAGCGGCCAGAGCCGCAGGATGGCGACGCGCCCGGCGAGGGACTCGCTGATGGTCGGCACGGTGAGGAAGTTGGTGGAGCCGGTCAGAAGGAACCGGCCGGGCACGTCGTCGGTGTCGACGGCCATCTTGATGGCGCGCACGAGGCGCTGGCCGACGACCTGGATCTCGTCGATGACCAGCGGGAACCGATAGGCGCGGACGAACGTGTGGGGATCGGCCAGCGCGGCGTCGAGCACTTGCTCGTCGTCGAGGCTGAGGTACGTGCCGCCCCGTTCGGCGGCCACCGCCCGGGCCAGGGTCGTCTTTCCGCTCTGGCGGGCGCCGTGCAGGACAACCGCCCGCGCCGTGTCGAGTGCGTCGTCGAGCCGGTGCCGAAGGTGTCTGGCGATGTGTTGCACGAGTGAACCCTACCGGCCAAGATCCGGTAACTCCTAATTCGGAGACTTCAATTGCCTCATGTTCGTAAGCTATCTACTCAAAGGTTCGTATCCTTCCTGTCCATAATTGTGCGCACCACTCGCACGTGGCCCCCAGCGGGCGACCTCGACGGGACGTTGGCGGTCCCGCCGGTTCGCCAGTGCCCGACGGCGGAGCCGACGACCGGTAGCGGTGCGGTGAGTTCGACGGTGGTGCCCTCGTCTGCCGACCGGTGCTGGAGCCTGCCGCCCAGGTCGTTCTCCACGAGCGTGCGCACCAGCGTCAGGCCCAACCCCTCCTGCAGCGGACCTTCGGGCATGCCGCAGCCGTTGTCGGTGACCGACACCTGCAGTTCGGCCTCCCCCCGACCGATCCGCACCACGATCTCGTTGCCGGCGGCGCTGGCCGCCGCGGCGCCGCCGAAGCCGTGGTCCACGGCGTTCTGCACCAACTCGTTCAGCACGATCGCCATCGTGGTCATCACCTCGCTTGGAAGGGGGCCGACGGCTCCGGACACCTCGATGGAAATCGGTGCGTTCGGTGGGGCCAGAGACTCCCGCAGCAGCGAGGAAAGGGAGTCCACGACGCTCTCGAAGGTGGTGCTGTCGCCGTCGGGCCCACTGAGGATCTCGTGCACGGCGGCGATCAGGCGGATCCGGCGGGCCGACTCGGAGAGTGCGTCCTTGGCCTCGGGGCTCTCCAGCCAGCGGCTCTGCAGGCTGAGCAGCGACGAGACCGTCTGCAGGTTGTTCTTCACGCGGTGGTGCACCTCGGCGAGGGTGGCGTTCTTGGTGATCAGCAGGCGGTCCACCCTGCGCAGCTCGGTGATGTCCCGCACCAGCACCAGGACGCCGGTGAGTGTGTCCTCCTGGATCAGGGGCAGGCAGCGCATCACCGCGCTGTGGCCGTTGCGTTCGATCTCCTCGGTTTGCGGCAATGACGCCGACACCGTGAGCTGCAGGGCCCGTGGTTCGAGCCCCACGTGGGCCAGCCGGCGCCCGGTCGGGTCGCCGTCGATGCCGAGACGCCGCAGCGCCGAATGGGCGTTGGGCGTGAGGTATTCCACCCGCTGCCAGGCGTCGAGCAGGATGACGCCGTCTCCCACCCGCGGCGGGTGGTCGTGGTCGCCAGGCCCGGTGGCGTAGGGGGACGCCGTCGGCGATCATCCCCGCCAGGCGGCGGAAGAGCCCGAAGTAGGTGGTCTCCAGGCGCCCCCAGACCCGGTCGCTCACCGACGGGAACTCTCGGAGCAGCACGGCGATCGTGCGGTTGGCGAGATTCACGGGAACGGCCAGGGGCTGCACCCAGCGGTCCTGGCCGGCGAGGAAGGCGCCGCCGTTGGTGCTGACCCCGGTCCGCAGCGCCAGCGCGGCCAGCGGCCGCTCCTCGGCGGTGACGGCCAGACCGAAGAGGTCGTTGGGATGCACTGTCTGGCTGGTGATGGGACGGCTGTGGGTGGTTACCACGGAGCGTCTCTCGCCGGCGCCGTCGGCGCTGCCGTCCTCATCGGCCCCGTCGAGGAGTCGCTGCTGTTCGGCGCTTCGGGGTCGACGGTGCTGGCCGACATCGCCGCGGCCGCGCCGCTGGATCGGGGTGCCGAGGCCGTACCGAGCGCCGCCATCACGGTGGGTGTGATCTTCGTGCTTGTGGGCTTCGCCTTCAAGGTCTCGGCGTTCCCGTTCCACACCTGGGCGCCCGACACCTACGAGGGGGCGCCCACGCCCATTACCGCGTTCCTGTCGGTGGCCTCCAAGACGGCCGGTTTCGTGGCC
>JAPONU010000300.1 GCA_026713745.1 bacterium | reverse complement strand
GGCGTCATCCAGCGCCGCGATGGCGTCGACGCCCATGCCGTAGATGCGCAGGTCGCCGACGTCGGAGGCGCACAGGTTCTGTAGCAGAGCCTCCGGGATGGCGCCGATTCCCGCCTGCAGCGTCGTCCCCGATGGGATCAGCGCCACGAGGTGTTCCCCGATGGCCGCAGCGGTCGGGGTGATCGGCGACCGGGCGTGCTCGCCGAGCGATTCGTCCACCTCGGTGAGCCAGTCGATCTCGGAGACGTGCAGGCTCGCCTCACCGGCGACACGCGGCATCCGCGGGTTCACCTGGGCGATCACCGTCGGCGCCATGCGGGCCAGCGTCAACGGGTAGCTGGTCGACGTGCCGAGGCTGCAGTGCCCGTCACCGTCGGGCGGTGCGACGTGCACGACGGCCACGTCGAGGGGCAGGCGACCCGTGCGGAACAGTTGCGACACCTGCGAGCCGCGGATCGGGAGGAATCGCACCGACCCGTCGGCGACGGCCCGCCGGACCGGGCCCATGACGTGCCAGGTGGTGTAGCGGATGCCGTCGTGTAGGAACGGGTAGTCCGACAGCAGCAGACCGCTGTAGACGTCGAGCCCGCGGAGCCGGTCCGCCTGCCGTCCGATCTCGCGCTCGATGGCGCTCGCCCCGCCCGCGCCCGGCGGCAGGACCACCGCGGAGGTCGGTTCGAGGACCTCGACCGCTTCGGCGAGCGACACCCACCGGCCGTCATCATCTCCGCCGTTCCTCATGTCGGGACTTCCCAGCTCAATGGACCCGATGGAAGTTCACGCCGTGCGTACGGGCATCTGCTTACCACCCATCCCGAGTGTCATTCCGGCGAAGGCCGGAATCCACGCGAGCGAAGTGGCCGCTCTACACCCGGCGGACCAGCGGGCTGCAGAACGACAGCGTGGCCTGCTCCACGAAGCCGCGGTCCAGCAGCGAGTACTGCGGGATCGCTGTGATGGGCAGGAAGATGAGCCACATGAACGGGTTCGCAAGGCCGCAGCCCAGCTCTCCGGCGGCGGCGATCAGCCGGTCCTCGGCCTCGACCATCTCGGCGGGGGAGATGTCGCTCATGATCCCCGCCAGGGGCAGCGGCAGTTCGGCCAGGACCTCGTCGCCGCGGGCCACCACCTGCCCGCCGTTCAGCTCGATGACGCGGTTGATCGCCGTGGCCATGGATTCGGTGTTGGCGCCGATGCACACCACGTTCTCGTCGTCGGGCGACAGCGAGGTGGCCAGCGCCCCGTCGCTGAGGCTGAAGCCCGACATGAAGGCGGTGGAGCGCGAGCCCGTGTCGTTGTAGCGCTCCAGTACCGACACGTAGCTCACATCGATGGCGGGGTTGGCCAGCACCACGCCGTCACGGATCTCCAACTCCACGTCCCGGCGCAGCCGCAGCGGGATCTCCGGGGGGATGAACATCGAGATGGCCTCCACCATGCCGTCTTCCATGTCGGTGCGGAACAGCAGATCGTCGGGCTCCACCGGGGTCATCTTGAAGGTGCGCAGCAGTTCC
>JAPONU010000299.1 GCA_026713745.1 bacterium | reverse complement strand
GATCTCGGTGAGTTCGGCCGACCACGCCACTGCCAGCGGGCTCGGTGTGGCACCGATCTGCGCCTCGGCGGCGTCGAGGATGGCCTCCAGGAAAGTACGGCGGGCGCCGTCGTCGCGGCCGGGGCCGACGCGCACCGCGATCGCCACGAAGGCGTTGTCCGGGTCACCGTCGGCGACGCGGTAGTGAGCTCGCGCCACAGCACGGGTGCGCAGCCCGTCGAGGGGCGCCAGACCGTGTGCCGCCGCGGCCCCGTGCACCGCCGCCACGAGCGCATCGGGATCGTGGTGGTCTGCCAGGTTGGCCGAGTGCTCGATGGTGATGTGGGCCACGGCCCTCGCTCCTTCTGCCGGCTCGGGAGCGGCGCTGCCTGCCGGCCCGCCGCCCCGGTACTTCACAGATTCAGCAACTGCTTATCATGTATAGTATCTCTCCGAAAGTCCCCCGAACAGGCACGGAGGCACGATCGTCATGCGGCTCCTGTCCTACTCGATCCACGGCGAGGCGGGCTTCGGTCTGCTCAGCGCCGACAGGACGGGAGTGGTCGATCTGGGCCGACGGCTGACGGGCGTGGGGGACCTGGGCGAACTGCTGAGCCAGGAACGGCTCGCTGACGCCCGCAGGCTCGCCGGCGACCCGCCCGACCACCGCCTCGAGCACATCAACTTCGAGCGGCTGATACCGAACCCGCAGAAGATCTTCTGCATCGGCGTCAACTACGGCGGCCGGGCGGGGGAGTACAACGAGAGCAGCGACGACGCCTACCCGTCGGTGTTCGTGCGGTTCCCGGACTCCTTCTGCGGACACGAACAGGAACTGCTCCGCCCGCCGGAGAGCGAGCAACTCGACTACGAGGGAGAGATCGTGGTCGTCATCGGCACGGCCGGGCGTCGCATCCCCGTCGAGGAGGCCAGGGGGCACATAGCCGGCCTGTCGCTCGCCAACGAGGGCACGATCCGCGACTGGGTGCGCCACGGCCGCTTCAACGTCACCCAGGGCAAGAACTGGGAGGCCAGCGGCGCCATCGGCCCCTGGCTGGTGACCATCGACGAGATCGACGACCTTGACTCGTTGCACCTGACAACCCGCGTCAACGGCGAGGTACGCCAGGACGACACCGCCGCAGCGATGCGCTTCGGCATCGAATACCAGATCCACTACCTGTCCACGTTCACGACGCTGCGTCCCGGCGACGTGATCTGCACCGGCACGCCGACCGGGGCGGGCGCACGGCTGGATCCACCCGTCTGGCTGCGGCCCGGTGACGTCGTGGAGGTGTCCGTGCCGGAGATCGGCACGCTGTGCAACACCATCGCCGACGAGCCGCTGCCGCAGGCGGAGGGCCAGCGACAGCTCGACGTCCTGGCCGGCGACGCCATCGGCATGCGCCCCTTCAGCCAGTCGCTGCCGATGGCGCTACTGCGGGCGAGGGAGGAGGCCATGCGCCGCTTCCGCCCCCTGCTGGCCGCCCACGATCTCACCGAGCAGCAGTGGCGGGTGCTGCGCGCCCTCACCGCCGCCGACGACCGCCTTGACCTCACCGGGCTGGCCGAGCGCACCGCCCTGCAGGTGCCGAGCGCCTCGCGCATCGTCGCCAACCTCGAGGGGCGCGGCCTGGTGGAACGCCGCACGACCGCAGGGGACCAGCGCCGGGCGAGTCTGGGTCTCAGCAGCGCCGGCCGCGAGCTGGTGCGCCGCATCGCCCCCCACTCCGAGGCCGCCTACAACCGGATCGAGCAGGAATTCGGCTCCGAACGGCTCGCCAAGCTGCTGGAGGAGCTGGCGGACCTGGCCGCCCTGACGGTGACCGAGGCGGCGGAGGCGTCGTGAGCCTCAGCGACGCACAGATCTCTGCCGAGGCCCGGCTGCTCGACGAGGCCGAACGCAAGCGCACCCAGATCCGCCAGACCACCTCGGTCCACCCCGGCATGACCATCGAGGACGCCTGCCGGATCCAAGCCGCTTGGCTGGGACTGCGCCTGGAGCGCGGCGAGAGGCTGATCGGTCACAAGATCGGCCTCACCTCCCACGCCATGCAGCAGGCCATGAACATCACCACCCCCGACTCGGGGTTCCTCACCGACGCCATGGTCTTCTCGCCCGGGGAGGGGCCGCCGGCCGGTGATTTCTGCGACCCGCGGATCGAGGTGGAGTTGGCCTTCGTCCTCGGCTGTGACCTCGCCGGGGCGGACCTCGAGATCGACGACGTGCTCGACGCCACCGACTACGTGATGCCCGCAGTGGAGCTCATCGCCGCTCGCACCTTCCGCACCGACCCCAACACCGGGCGCACCCGCACCGTGATCGACACCATCGCCGACAACGCCGCCGACGCCGGCATCATCTGCGGCGGCCGCCGGGTGGGGCCCCGAGAAGTGGACCTCCGCTGGGTCGGCGCCCTGGCCTACCGCAACGGCACCATCACCGAGACCGGGGTGGCGGCCGGCGTGCTCGACCACCCGGCCCGAGGCATCGTCTGGCTGGCCCGCCGCTACGCCGCCCAGGGCCGCACTCTCGAGGAGGGTCAGACCATCCTGGCCGGCTCGTTCACCCGTCCGATGCCCGTGCGGCCCGGCGACGCCTTCGGTTTCGACTACGGCCCGCTCGGCGCCTTCGAGGTGGAGTTCGGGTGAGCGCCAACAAGTACCACTCCGAGCGGCCCGCGCCGCCACCACCTCCGGCCGGCTGTCCCGCGCACGCCGGCTGGAGTCCACTCGACGACGACTATCTCGCCGAGCCGTACGCCATCGCCGCCGAGCTGCGCGACACCACGCCGGTCTTCTATGCCCCGAAGCTGGGCTACCTGGTGGTGTGCGAGATGGCCGAGATCGAGCGCATCTTCACCGACCACGAGACGTTCGCCTCGGTGAACGTGCAGGACCCCGTCTTCCCGCTGGCGCCGGTGGCGCACGAGATCCTCAGCGCCCCGGACTTCGACCCGGTGGCGGTCATGTCCAACCGCCCCGAGCCCGACCACGGGCGCATCCGGGTCCACACCCGCCAGGGGTTCTCCAACAAGCGGATGGGCGACCTCGAGCCGTACATCCGCCGCCGCAGCCACGAACTGATCGACGCCATGGCGGCCGCCGGCCCGCCGGCGGAATTCGTGGAGCGCTTCGCCTTCCCGCTGCCGGGCGAGACCATCTTCCGCTTCATCGGCTTCCCCCAGAGCGACGACGAGATGCTCAAGGGCTGGTGCGGCGACCGCAAGGCCTTCTCCTGGGGCGCCCCCAGCGCCGCCGAGCAGGCCGTGATCGCGCAGCACATGTTGAACTACTGGCGCTACTGCCGGGATTTCACCGCCGCCAAGCGCGACAACCGCGGCGACGACCTGGCATCCGAGCTGATCGACGCCCAGGAGGCGCACCCCACCGACATGTCCTACCGCGAGGTGGAGTCGGTGATCTACGGCCTGTCCTTCGCCGGCCACGAGGCTGTCACCGCGCTCGTCTGCAACACGCTGCTGTGCCTGTTCGGCCACCGCGACCAGTGGGACGCCGTCTGCGCCGACCCGTCGCTCATCGGCAACGCCGTCGAGGAGGTGCTGCGCTACGAGTCCAGCCAGATCTCCTGGCGCCGCATCACCACCTGCGACACCACCGTTGGCGGCTACGACGTGCCCGCCGGCACGCCCATCTTCTTGAACTTCGCCTCAGCCAACCGCCAGGCCGACATCTGGGAGTCACCGGACAGCTTCGACATCCGCCGCCCCAACGCCAACCGCCACGTCTCCTTCGGCAAGGGCGTCCACTTCTGCCTCGGCGCCCGCCTCGCCCGCTTCGAAACCCGCCTCGTGATCGAGATCCTGGCCGAACGCATCCCCACGCTGCGCCTCGCCCCCGGCCAGCAGCTCGACTACTTCCCCAACATCACCTTCCGCGGCCCCACCCAACTCCACGTCGAGTGGGATCGGTAGCCCATCGCGGGTCGCTCACACTGCGGCGTCTGGTGGCTCCGAGGTGCGGCTGCGGACGACGACGAGTGCGTCCACAACCGTCGGGCGCCCCTCGGTGATCACCACGGGGTTGCAATCGATCTCGACGACATCCTCATCTTCGGTGAGGAGCGTCGACACGACCTGCACGATCTGCGTGAGAGCCTCGAGATCAACAGGCGTGTTGCCTCGATAGCCCTCTAGCAGCGCCGCGCCGCGTAGAGCTCTGAGTGCGGACCGGATCTCGCCGGGCTCCGGCGGGGCGAGGACGGTGACGGTGTCGTCGAAGGCCTCCGCAGCCACCCCTCCCAACCCAATCGTGATCGCCGGACCCAGATGAGGGTCCCGCGTGCCTCCGACCACGAGCTCCAACTCTCCCGCAATGAACTCGGCCACGAGCACCGATCCGTCGCCGGCGTCGGCCAACTCCGGCCAGGAGTCCAGCACCTCTGCGGGCGTGAGGCCCAGCCGCACCAACCCCCGCTCGGTCTTGTGTACGACACCGGAAGCCTTGGCCACCAGCGGGGCGCGCAGTCCGGCGACCGCAGCGGTGGCGTCTGCGAGCGATGTCGTGCGGCGCTCGGGGGCCAGAGGCACCCCCCGCAGTCGCTGCTTGGACTCCCACTCCGACAGGGGCGTCAGACCCGCAGCGATCGGCAGGTCGCCCTCGTCCCCCGGAGGCGCTTCCACTCCGGTGCCGGGTGTGCGCGAGCCGGTTCGCGGCCCTGAAGTCGCGCTTCGCCAGAGCGAGTTGTAGGCCCGCACGGCACGCTCGGGCGAAGAGAACAGCGGCACGCCCGCTGCCGCCAGCGTCTGTTCCACCGTCGGGACATCGGCGACGAAACCCACTGTCGGCTTGCCGGTGCGCCCGCAGGCCGCGACGACGGCGTCCGCGAGCGGCTCGACATCCAGGCCGCAGTCGATGATCACCACACCGTCGATGAGCGGATCGTCGTAGAGGGCGTCGACGGCCGGCCCGTAGGCGGATGCCGCGCACTGCGGGGTCAGATCAACCGGGTTCCGTGTCGCCGCGAACGGTGGAATGACCGCCCGCATCGCCTGCAGGGTCGAAGGCGCCAAGCTCGGCAGCACGAGGCCGAGGCGCTCCGCCTCGTCAGCGGCGAGAACCGATGGACCGCCCGAGACGGTCAGGACAGCCAATCGCGCGGACGCGGGCTGTGGGACCGGCGAGGCTGCAAGCGAGAGAAGGTCGAAGAACTCGTCGGCCGTGCCCGCTTCCATCGCGCCGGCGCGTCTGAGAGCGGCGGAGGTGGCGCCGTGATTGCCCGCGATGGACCCGGTGTGGCTCAGAGCGGCGCGAGCGCCCGTACCCGTCTTGCCCGCTTTCAAGACCACAACGGGCCGGCCGGCAGAGAGGGAGCGCACCGCGCTGACGAAGTCCGGGCCGCCCGAAAGCGCTTCGGCGAACAATCCGATGACTTCGGTCTCGTCGTCCTCGGCGAGCCATCGCAGGATCTGGGTCTCGTCCAGGTCAGCGGAGTTGCCGAGACTCGCGAACCGGCAGACACCCAATCCGCGGCGGCTCATCTCGGCCAGGAACATGCCGCCGAATGCCCCGGACTGGCTGAGCATGGTGACGCCCCCCGGGACGAGATCGACATCCCAGAAATACGAGCCGTTCAGCCAAGTGCCGTCGGCCTGACGGCTGATCACGCCCATACAGTTGGGGCCGAGGAACCGCATGCCGACTGCAGCGGCGGTGGTGCGGATCCGCTGCTGTGCGGCCATCCCCTCCACACCGGTCTCTCCGAATCCGGACGTGAGTACGACCGCGGACCGGGCGCCCCCCTCGGCCGCGTCGG
>JAPONU010000298.1 GCA_026713745.1 bacterium | reverse complement strand
GAGATCCACCCGGCGCTCGCCCGGCCC
Organism: bacterium; assembly: GCA_026713745.1. Classification (GTDB taxonomy): domain Bacteria; phylum Actinomycetota; class Acidimicrobiia; order Acidimicrobiales; family CATQHL01; genus VXNF01. Next base: position 20,165 of record JAPONU010000298.1, on the reverse strand, counting down.
CAAATCCCGCCACGGTGCCGCGGCCCCCGGCCGGACACCAGCCGGACGCGGGATGTGCTGGGGACCTCCCCGAGGCTCCGGCGGCATTACCCGGCGGTCTCCCGGCGGTCCCCGGGAGCGCCGGTCCGGCGGCCGGCTTCGACCGCGGCGCGTACAGCGTCGCCGACGGCCACGGTGGCCGCGATGCGAACGCCGTCGAGTGAGGCCTCCAGATCCCCGACCGAGGCGGCGATCAGAGCGTCGCCGTCGAAGCGGGTGTGTGCGGGCATGAGGGCGCGCGCCAGACCGTCGTGGCCGCTCTGGGCGACCAGCAGGCACTGCGTCTTGCTGAGCACGACATTCGTGAGGATCACCCCGATTGTCGTGCTGGTCCCCAGAGGCGGGCGCTCCGGCGGGCGGAAGTCACCGCTGCGCAGTTCGTCGGCCACCGAGCCGTCGTCGAGGTCTCCGACGGCGTTCACGGCCAGCAAGGCCACCACAACGGCCGCCTCTCCTGAACCCGCCTCGAAGGACAGTTGCGCCGAGCCCAACCCGCCTCGATTGCGGACCGGGCGCCACGTGCCGACCACCGCAGCGGCGCCGGCGCCGATCCGACCCACCGGCCAGCCGCCGACCGGACCGTTGCCATCGGGCGGGAGCGCCGTTCGTGCCGCCTCGTAGCCGGCGTCGGCATCGGGCCAGATCGGAGGCTCCCCGGGACGCAGATCGTAAAGGCACATGCCCGCCACGATGGGCACCGGCCCGGCAGGGGTCGGAAAGCCTCGACCCGCCTCCCTGCAGTAGCGCACCACGCCGTCGGCGGAGGCCAAGCCGAACGCCGAGCCGCCGGAGAGCACGATCGCGTCGGGACCCTCGACGGTGCGCTCCGGTGCCAGCAGATCCAACTCGCGGCTGGCAGGGGCGCCGCCGCGCACCTCGACCGACGCCACCGTCCCGTCGGGCAGCAACACCACGGTGCAGCCGGTGCGGCCACCGGGGTGGGTCCAGTGGCCGACGCTGACTCCGGCCAGCGGCGGCACCCCGACGCGCGGGCTCACCGGGCGCCCACCTCAGCGGTAGTGGCGGCGCACCCGCCGGCCGATATCGCAGACCACCTCGTACGGAATCGTGTCGAGGCGAGCCGCCACCTCCTCGGCACGGATGCTCTCGTCGCCCTGGCTGCCGATCAGGACGACCTCATCGCCGGCTGACACGTCGCCGTCGAGGCCGCAGTCCACCATGAGTTGATCCATCGTGACCACGCCCACCACGGGCCGGCGACGCCCCCGGATGAGGACCTGCCCACCGCGCAGGCCGTAGTCGCGGCGCGCCCCGTCGGCGTAGCCGATGGCCACCGTCGCCACCCGCCGGTCGGAGTCGAATCGGTGGGCAAGGCCGTAGGAGACCGCCTCACCGGCACGAACCGCCTTGACGTAGGACACCTCGGCCTGCAGTCCCATCACCGGCTGCAGCCCGCTGATGTCGCCTGCCAGTCGGGTGCCCGGTGACAGCCCGTATAGCGCGATGCCGACCCGAACCATGTCGTAGCGGCCGCGGCGGCGGATCGGCGACGCGTCCGGCCGACTCGCCGAGAGCAGCAGAGCGGAGTTGGCGGCGTGGCGACGCGGAGGACCCGGCAGACCGTCCCGGTCCGGCAGCGATCCCAGGACGCGCTCGTAGCGCTCGAGTTGGATGTCGGTGAACGGGTTGTCCAACTCGTCGGCCACGGCGCAGTGGGTCCACACGCCCTCCAGCTGCAGGTCGGCTTTCGCAGCGATGGCGCGTGCCAGCAATGGGCCATCGTCGGGGCGGGCGCCGACACGATTCATCCCTGTGTCGATCTTGAGGTGTACCGGCAGGCGACGGTCGGCGTTCGCCGCTGCCGCCGCTGCCGCCGCGAGGCCTTCGGGGCTGTACACCGAGGGACGCAGGTCGTGTTCCACAACCTCCACCATCTCGTTGGGCCGCGGCTCGGAGAGCAGCAGGATCGGCGCCGTCACACCCGCGTCGCGCAGCTCCACGCCCTCCTCCACCAGAGCGACCCCCAACCACGTGGCACCGCCGGCCAGCGCGGCACGCCCGGCAGCCACCGACCCGTGCCCGTAACCGTCCGCCTTCACCACCGCGCACAACTCGGCGGGTGCTGCCCGGCGTGCGAGTTCGACGGTGTTGGCCGTGAGTGCCTCGAGGTCCACAACGGCCTTGGTGGGACGCATCAGCCGGTCCCCGGATCGCCGCCGGGGGGCTGCCGCGACGGCTCCAGCGCGGCGGCGAGCGCAGCGGGGATGGCTCCGAGCAGGTCACCGGCGATCCCACCGACGGGCGGACCGAGCGCCCCGGCCATCCCGTGCACCTGCGCAGCCAGTGAGGCTGCATCCAGCGGTGCCACACCCTGCGCCAGCAGCGCGCCGATCATCCCGGCGAGCACATCACCGGTGCCGGCGGTGGCCAGCCGGGCGTCGCCGGAGGTCACGAAGCGGGCGGCACCGTCCGGGGTGGCCACAACGGTGGTGGATCCCTTGAGCAGCACGGTGGCGCCCGCGGCGGCCAGCGCCCGCGCCGCCGCCAGGCGGTCCTCGCCGGGCCTGTGCCCCGCCAGCAACTCGTACTCCCCGTCGTGCGGCGTGAGAATCACCGGCGCGGGTGCCCCGGCGAGGATCGACGCGAAGTCCCTGCCCAGAGCCGCCAGGGCGTCGCCGTCCATCACCAGCGGCACGGTGACCCGGCCGACCAGCGCCCGCACCGAGGCCGCCGCCTCCCGGCTGCGGCCCAGGCCGGGACCGACCAGCAGCGATCCGAACCGGGAGGTGTCCAGGTGCTCGTGCCAGTTGGCGCCGGGCAGCGGGTGGAACACCACCTCGGTGGGGACCGAGGCGTCGGGTTCGCCGCCCGGTACCGAGAGGCGCACGTATCCCGCCCCCGACCGCAGCGCCGCCAGCGAGGCCAGCGACGACGCACCGCGCATCGGCGGCGAGCCGGCCACGACCCAGCAGGCGGACCGCCACTTGTGGGCATCAGCTTCCCGCCGGGGCCAGAGGTCGGCCACGTCGGCATCGGTCAGCAGGTGCGCGGTCGCCTCCGAGACGTCCAGACCGATGTCGGCGACGCTGATCGACCCCGCCAGCCGCCGGCCCGGATGCAGCAGCAGGCCCGGCTTGAGCGCCGCGAACGTCACAGTGCGAACGGCCGCCAAGGCACCGCCGCGCACCTCCCCGGTAAGGCCGTCGACACCGGAGGGGATGTCGGTGGCCAGAACCCCGCCGGCGCCGGAGACACCGCCCGGCGGGGTCCAGGGCCGGTTCAGTCCGGTGCCGTAGGCCGCGTCGATCAGCAGGTCGCACGGGGAGAGGGGCGCGCCGTCCGGCGGGCGGACATCACACTCGGCGCCGGCACGTTGCAGGTAGCGGGCCGCGGCGCGGCCGTCCGCGCCGTTGTTCCCGCGACCCGCAATCACGACCACGCTGCGACCGCGTAGAGCCTGCCGCAGGGCGGCGGGCGGGCGGGCGGATCCGCCCACTGCCCCAGCGCCATCACTACTTCCGGTGAGCATCTCGGCGGCCGCCACGGCGACAGCAGCGCCGGCGCGCTCGACGAGCGCCGCTGTCCCCTCAGCAGCGGCGGCGTCGATTGCCGCCATCTCGCGGGGAGTGACGACAGGGATCACGACGGATCGTCGGTCGGCGACTCGGCGTACGGGACGATCGAACCGGTGGCGACGGCCACCGCCACCGCGGAGGTGGCCGTGTGGGACAGGCTCAGGTGCCAGCCCGTCACGCCCGCTCTCTGGGCGCGGGCCGCGGCGTGGCCCGACAGGCGCACCCCGGGTTTGCCGCCGGGGGCGCGCACGACCTCCATGTCCTTGAACGCCACATCCCCGAAGCCGGCGCCGAGCGCCTTCATCACGGCCTCCTTGGCGGCGAAGCGTGCCGCCAACCGCTCAGCCGGGTCGGCGCGGGTCTCGGCGTACTCCCGCTCGGCGGGAGTGAAGAGTCGCTCGGCAATCCTCGGGCGGCGCGCCAGCAGGGCACGAAAGCGCGGCACGTCCACGATGTCGATGCCGATCACGGTGATTCCCCGCGCCAGCGCGACGCCACCGCAGCGAGGTCGCCCATCAGCAGATCCTCGGTGGGCACCTCTGCGAGGACCGCCTCGTCGAAGAAGGCTTCGGTCTCGGTGACCGCGTACCGCAGCCGGCTGAAGCGGTCGCGGTAACGCCTGAGCACATCGGCGGCGGTGGGCGGCTCCAACCGCTCGTGCAACTCGACATGCAGTAGCACGAGGCCGACCACCTCGCCGCCCTTGATCTCGGGTACCAGCAGGATGAGGCGTCCATCCCGCAGGCCCCGCGTCAGCAGCACGCTGCGCTCGCGGCTGACCTGGCGCTTGGTGCCCCGCAGCATGGAATCAGCGCCGACTCGCGACTCGATGTCGGCCGCAACCCCGGAGCGGTCGGCGATCTCGATCCGCTCGCCGTCGATGGCGTAGCGGATGTGGCCGGTGACCCGCGAGACCGCCCGATCCAACCCCGCAAGGGCGGACAGCGTGTCGTAGCTGAGACGTTCGCCCACCGCACCGGCCGCCTGTACGGCCTCGGTGAGGGGGACCCGGAGCAGAGCCTCCTCGCTGCGGGAGATCCCCACGGTGACCGTCTTGGCCTGGTGGCGGATGGCATCGACGGGACGGGTCAACTCCTCGATGGCCTCGGTGAGCGCCGACAGCAGCCGCTCCAGGACCCCCGCCGGCGTCCCCATCTCGCCGAAGTCGATCTCGAAGGCGGCCAGCGGCAGCACACCGAGGGCGTAGCGGAACAGCCCGTCGAGCCGCAGTGCGGTCGCGGCGGGAAGGTGGCCGTCATAGCCGCCGTCGCGCAGTCGGCGCCCGAACTGCTCCGCGCCCGCGGTGATCTCGGCCCCCAGCCGGGCGAGCATCGTCTCGGCATCGGCGACGGCGCCGTCGGGTTCGGCATCCAGGGCGGCCTCGATCGCTCCCCGGGTGCGCCGCAGCGGCTCGGCGCAGGCGTCGATGGCGAGAGCCGCCTCGTAGCCGAACAGGTGACCGGCCATCGTCGCCAGCACGAAGGCCACGTCTGGATGGACCACCGGCAACAGCACCGAATCCCCGCAGGCGCGGGCCAACTCGGCGTCGTCGGTGAAGGTCACCGGCGCACCGCGATGCGCCGAGTAGATGGCCACCTCCTTGGCCACGTCACGGGCGGTCGAACGGTCGAGGCCCACCGCGCAGACCAGAGTCAACGGCTCAGCGGAAAGGTCGACGTGCTTCTTGTCCTCGGTGATGTCACAGGCCACGGACCGGTAGCACAACTCCGAGAGTTTGATCCGCACCTCCTCGGCCGCCAGCCGGTTGCGGCCGTTGCCGACGGTGGCCCAGTGCCGCCGCGCCGGGGCGAGCCGCTGGGCGATGTCGGCGATCCGCGAGCGCGCCGCCAGCACCTCGGCCATGGAGTCGGGCAATCGCTCGAGTGCCTCCAGCAACGCCGACCGGCGCGCCGGGTCCGACGCCACCCCGAAGAACTCCGCGGTTGCACAGGCCAGCAGGAACCCCGCGGCCACTTGGGCGTAGAAAGCCTTGGTGGAGGCAACGCTCATCTCCACGTCCCGCCCGTCGGAGGTGTACAGCACCCCGTCGGCCCGGGCGGCGAGATCGCTCTCGCGGCGGTTCACGACGCCGACGACCCAGGCGCCGCGCGCCTGGACCAGGTCGACGGTGCGGTTGGTGTCGGTCGTGGTGCCGGACTGGCTGATCGCCACCACGAGGTGATCGGACATGTCGTCGCGCAGGTAGAACCCCGACAGTTCGCTGGCGGCCCGACTCGCCACCTCCACACCCACGCCCGAGAGTTCGGCGCCGATGATGTCCGCGACGGCTCGGGCGGCCACCGCCGCTGTGCCCTGGCCGATGACCACGATCCGGCGCGGCAGGTCCGGGCCGGTCGGCAGGACGCCCTCCAGCACGACCCTGCGGTCGCCCCGGTCGCCGGCGAGCCGGCCCGCCAGCGTCTTGGCGAACGATCCGGGCGACTCGCTGATCTCCTTGAGCAGGAAGTGCGGGTAGCCCTTGCGATCGATGTCGCGCGTCGTGATCTCCGACCGCGTCACCGCCGGCAGTTCCAGTTCGGCGCCGTCGTAGGACCAGCGGGTGACGCCGGATGTCTCGCCGGCGCCGGTGGCGTCCAACCGGACGATCTCGCCCCCGGCGGCGTCGCCACCGTCGAAGCGGAGGTAGTCCCCGGTCTGCTCCACGAGCCCGTAGGGCTCCGACGCCACCACGAAGGCGTCGCTGGCAAGTCCGACATAGAGCGCCTGGCCGCTGCCCCGCCGGGCCAGCAGCAGCCTCGCGGGGTTGTCGCTGCTGAGCGAGACGATGGCGTGGGACCCTTCGAAGCTCGCCACGGCCGCCGCGAACGCCGCCCGATCGGATCGCCCCGAGTCCCGGAGCCGGCGCGCCAGACCGGGCACAACCCTTGCGTCGGTCGTCACCGCCGGGGGGTAGGACAGGTCGAAGCGGCCGAGGACCGCATTGAAATTGTCGACATCGCCGTTCACTGCCGCCAGGACCCAGGGTTCGCCGTCGGAAGGCAGCGACGCCACGGGGTGGGCGTTGGGCTCTGTGATGAGGCCCACGCTGGCCCAGCGCGTGTGCGCCAGGACACCACAGCGTGCTCCAGGTCGCGCCAGCGCCGCCCGCAGCGCGGCGTCGTCGGCCAGTGCCGCCCGCAGCACCCTCGTGTTGTCACCCAGTTCCCCGACCTCCACCGCTGTCTTGTGGACGTGGACCGTGACATCGCCGTCGCGCCAGCGGCTGCCGGAACGTCCCAGCGGGTCGCTCACGGCCGGGCATGACTCCTGCGAGCCCTCCGAGGTCACCATCACGGCGATTCCCGCCGAGTCGCGCCCGCGCACCTCGAGGCGATCCAGCGCCGACAGCGCCACCTGGATCGCCCACCATCCCGCCACGAGACCCTCCGTCGCCTCCGGCGCGTCGGGGCCGAGCAGGTCCGCCACCGCCTGCGCCGTGGCCAGCCGGTCCTCGCGGATACTCCAGAGCGCATCAGCCGGCGTCGCGTCGTCACAGCTGATCCGCCCGGCGGCTGCGGTCACCTCGGCCCGCAGATCAGCGTCGCGCACCAGGCTGGTGAGGCCTGCCGGGCCGGCGAGCCGTCTCGCCACCTGCCGGGCGCCGGCATCCCCTGTACTGCCGGCGAGCAGTTCGGTGATCTCGGGTCCCGACGGGGACCTCCGGCCGGGCGGGCGGCTGAGGACCGCCACGATCCCGCACATCAGCCGGACCTCCGAGCCACCTCGGCTGCGAGGCTCTCGGCCAGCTCGGCGGCCTCCGCTTCAGCGGCGGCCTCGACCATGACGCGGATCAGTGGCTCGGTACCCGAGGAACGGACCAGGACGCGACCGCCCTCACCCAGCGACTCCCTCGCCCGCTGGACGGCCGGCTGGATCCGCTCCAGCACCCCGGCGGCGTCGCCGGCGACCGTCACGTTGCGCAGCACCTGTGGGTGACTCTTCATGGACGCGGCCGCCAGCTCACCGAGCGAAGCATCTCGGCGGACGGCGACGTCCAGCAGTTGCACCGCCGTCAACAGACCGTCGCCGGTGGTGGCCAGCTCCCGGAACACCACGTGTCCGGACTGCTCGCCGCCCAGGTCCCAGCCACCGGCCTCGAGCGCGTTGAGGACATGCCGGTCACCCACCGGCACCGTCACGACATCGATGCCTGCCGCCGCCATCGCCCGATGCAGACCGAGATTACTCATGACCGTCACCACGACCGTCGAACCCGTCAAGGCGCCCCGCTCGTTGCGGTCGATCCCGCACAGGGCGATGATGCGGTCACCGTCGACCAGCCCCCGATCGTACGCCACGACCCGGTCCCCATCGCCGTCGAACGCCAGACCGATCTCGCCCGGGCGCGTCCGGGCGGCGATGAGGCTCGGTGTGGCGGCCCCGCATCCGTCGTTGATGTTCCGGCCGTTCGGCTCGCAGGCCACGGTTCGCACCGCGGCCCCCAGGCGTCGCAGCAGTGCCGGCGCCAGCATCGAGGTCGCCCCGTTGGCTCCGTCCACGAGAAGGTTCAGGCCTTCGAAGGCGCCAGGCTCGACAGTGGCCGCCACCGCATCGAGGTACGACTCGAGCCGGTCGGCCGCATCCACGCCGGAGACGGGAGATCCCGGCGCGCCGACGCCGGACCGGAGAGCGCCCGCGACCGCCTCCTGCTCGCTGTCGCTGAGCTTGCGGCCGCCCGGGGCGAAGATCTTCACACCGTTGTCGTGGTACGGGTTGTGCGAGGCCGACACGACGATCCCCGGCACCCCGTCGGCGGCGCTGCAGAAGGCCACCGCGGGCGTCGGAGCCACGCCGAGGAGATCCACCTCCGTGCCCCCCAGCCCCTGTCGAAGACCCTCGACGAGGTCGCCGGAGGAGACTCGGGGGTCGTGCCCCAGGACAACCCGCGTGCAGCGGAAAATCTCGACCACCGCAGCGCCGATGCGGGCTGCGATCTCCGGGGTCACGTCCCGGTAGGCCCGCCCTCGGATTCCGTCGGTACCGAACATGATCGAACCGCTGCTACGGCTCGGGGCGCCGGGAGGTGCCGGCGCTGCTACCTCTTGGAGTACTGCGGAGCCTTCCGGGCCTTCTTGAGCCCGTACTTCTTGGACTCCTTCTTGCGCGGATCCCGCGTGAGCAGACCTGCCCGCTTGAGCTTCTCGCGACAATCACCGTCGAGGCTCTCCAGCGACCGGGCGATGCCGAGGCGCAGGGCGCCCGCCTGCCCGGTGAGGCCTCCGCCGGCGATCGTGGCATCCACGTTGTACACCGACGCTGTGTCGGTCACGCTGAGCGCCTCGGTGGCGTGGGAGCGATGTGCCGGCGACGGGAAGTAGTCCTCGATCGCTCGGCCGTTGATGACGATGCGTCCCTCACCCGGCCGGATGCGGACACGGGCGACGGCGCGCTTGCGGCGACCGGTGGCCTGTACGAGCGGCGGTGTCATGGCGTTCTCCTGCCCAGCGGTAGCGGCTGGGGACTCTGAGCCTCGTGGGGATGGACGGGTCCGGCGTAGACCTTCAGCTTCCGCAGCATCTGCCGGCCCAGGCGTGTATGCGGCAGCATGCCGCGCACGCTGCGCCGCACGACCTCGGCGGGTTGCCGCTGCATCGCCTCACCGAGCGTCTGCGAGCGAAGGCCCCCGGGGTAGCCGGAGTGGCGGTACAGGATCTTTCGTTCCGACTTGTCGGCGGTCGTGACGACCTTGTCGGCGTTGACGATGATGACGTGATCACCGCAGTCCAGGTGAGGGGTGTAACTGGGCTTGTGCTTCCCTCGCAGGACGCGCGCCACCTCGGTGGCCATCCGACCGAGCACCTGCCCCTCGGCATCGACGATCCACCAGGCACGGTCCAGTGCTGAGGCCTTCGGGCTGTACGTGCGCACACGACAAGGATACGGGCTCGACGCCGGAATCGGCCCCCGGCGGTGACCCGCAGGGGACGGTTCAGCGGTAGGCGACCGACTCCAGGCACAGGCCGTGGGGTGGGGCGACCTGACCGGCGGCGGCGCGGTCGCGGGCGGCGAGGATGGCAGGGATGTCAGCCGCGGCCCGGCGGCCGCGACCCACCTCCACGAGCGTCCCGGCGATCGAACGCACCATCTGGCGGCAGAACGAGTTCGCCTCGATGTCGAAGCGCACCAGAGCCGGCTCGGGCCGGCTCCAGACGGCGCGCAGGACCCGCCGCGTCGTGGGCGCCACCCGCACCTCCCCGTCGACAACCTGCTCGGTCCGGGAGCAGAAGGACGCAAAGTCGTGCTCGCCGACCAGCAACGTCGCGGCGTCGCTCATGGCCGCCATGTCGAGTGGGTCCGGGACGTGCCATGCATAACTGCGCCGGAACACGTCGGGCTCGGGGGCGTTCCAGATCGTGTAGCGGTACGCCCGGGCCACCGCCGAGAAGCGCGCGTCGAAATCGCTCGGCACCGCCTCGGACTCCAGGACCACCACATCGGGACCGCACATGCGGTTGAGGCCGTTGCGAAGCGACGCGAGTCGCCCCGGCGAGGCGTCACCGTCGGCTACTTCGAGGCTCACCACCTGGCCGCGGGCGTGCACGCCGGCATCGGTTCGCCCGGCGCAGGTCAGTTGCACCCGGTAGCCGAGGCGCCGCTCGAGGGCGTCGGCCAGGACGCCCGCCACGGTGCGCACACCGGGATTCGCCGCGAAGCCGCGAAACTCCCCGCCGTCGTAGGAAACCAGGAGGCGCAGGCGGGCCACGCCGCGGCAAGCCGGTTAGACGAGTTCGAGGCGGACCATGGGGGCGTTGTCGCCGTAGCGGGGGCCGACCCGCAGGATCCGGGTGTAACCGCCGGCGCGGTTGGCATAGCGCGGACCGATGTCGGAGATCAGCTTGTCGGCAATCTCACGGTCGTTGAGGAATGCCACGATCTGGCGGTGGTTGTGCAGACCACCCTTGCGTGCCTTGGTGATCAGCTTCTCGGCGACGGGCTGCACCGCCTTGGCCTTGGATTCGGTCGTCTCGATCGCTTCCGCCGCGACGAGGGACGCCACGAGGTTGGCCAGCATGAGCTTCTGGTGGGCGGCGCTGCCGCCGAGGCGACGGCTCTTGGTGGGTCGGCCGGGCATGGCTGGTTCCCTCAGTCCCCGGAGGCCAGGGCGAGGCCCAACTCGTCGAGGCGGGCCGTCACCTCGTCCAGGGACTTCTCGCCGAAGTTGGGGATCGCCAGCAGTTCGAGCGGCGTCCGCTCCAGCAGCGCGCCGACCGTCGTGACCTGGGCTCGCTTCAGGCAGTTCCGCGGCCGCTCGGACAACCCCAGATCGTCGATGGGGCGCAGCAGGTCCGACGGCACCTCCGCCGCTGCAGCCGGGTCGAGGCCATCCGGCAACGACACCTCGGCGAGGTTCTCCACGAGTTGTGCCAGCCGGCGCAGGATGCCGCCTGCAGTGGCCATGGCCTCCGACGGAGTGACCGTGCCGTCGGTCAGCACGTCCACGATGAGTTCGTCGGCTGCCACGTCCCGCTCCCCGGGGGTCGCCTCCACCTCGTAGGCGACGCGACGCACCGGCGAGAAGAGAGCATCCACCGGGATGTCGCCGATGGTGCCGCTCGCCGGCCGGCTCTCGGCTCCGCTGTAGCCGATCCCCTGCTCGACGGTGACATCGGCGGCGAAGCGCGCCTGGCTGTTGAGCGTGGCGACGTGCAGGTCGGGGTTCAGCACCTCGACATCGGGGTTGACACCGAAGTGCGCGCCCGTCACGTCAGCGGGCCCCAAGATGTCGATGCGCAACTGCACCGGCTCGGGGCTGTGGCTGCGCAGCACCAGATCCTTCAGGTTCAAGACGATGTCCGAGATGTCCTCGACCACTCCCTGCAGGGTGTCGAACTCGTGCAACGCCTCGTCGAACCGGACGTGCGTCACCGCCGCGCCGGGAATGGACGACAGCAGCGTGCGCCGCAGCGCATTGCCGATCGTGTGGCCGAATCCCGGCTCGAGCGGTCCGACGACGAACTTCTGGCGATCGCCTTCGGCGCCGGCCGCGGAAACCGTCGGGTGTTTGATCTCAAGCATTTGCAACCTCGCTGGAGCTACTTGCTGTAGAGCTCGACAATCAACTGCTCACGGATGGGTACGTCGATCTGGTCGCGGGCCGGCGCCGACAGCACGTTCGCCACCCAACCCTCCTCGACAACCTCGAGCCAGATGGGTGGCACCCGATCCAGCACGTCGACGTTCCACTGGAGCGCGGCCATCCCGCGTGACTTCTCGGTCACGGTGACCTCGTCACCGGCCGAGACGCGGTAGCTCGGGATGCTGACGCGACGACCGTTCACCGAAACGTGGCCGTGCAGCACGAACTGCCGGGCCTGGGGACGGGTCGAGGCCCAGCCGGTCCGGTACACCACGTTGTCGAGCCGCAACTCGAGGTAGGTCAGCATGTTCTCGCCGGTCACCCCCGTGCGGCGGCTGGCCTCGGCGTACAGATTGCGGAATTGGCGCTCGGTGAGCCCGTAGGTGAAACGGGCCTTCTGCTTCTCCTGGAGTTGGATGAGGTACTCCGAGGTGGTCGTGCGCCGTCGCGAGCGGCCGTGCTCACCGGGCGGGTAGGGACGCTTGTCGAGCGCCACCGCCTCGCCCTTGGTGCCGAAGATGTTCGTCCCCAGCCGGCGCGACACCCTCGCCTTCGGTCCGGTGTAGCGAGACATCAGACGCGCCGCCTCTTCGGTGGCCGGCACCCGTTGTGCGGCACAGGGGTGACGTCCTTGATGCCCGTGACCTCCAGCCCGAGGTTCTGCAGCGAGCGGATCGCCGTCTCGCGGCCCGAACCCGGCCCGCGCACCTGCACGTCGACCTTGCGGACGCCGAACTCCATGGCCTTGCGAGCCACCTCCTCGGCCGCCATCTGAGCGGCGTAGGGCGTGGACTTGCGCGAGCCCTTGAAGCCCACGTTGCCGGCCGATGCCCAGGCGACCACATTGCCGCGCAGGTCCGTGATCGTGATGATCGTGTTGTTGAAGGAACTCTTGATGTGCACGACGCCGTGCCCGATGTTCTTGCGTTCGCGCCGGCGTGGTCGCCGTGCCTGTCTCTCTGCCATAACCCCTCGGTACGTATCGTGAGCGGTGCGATGCCGGCCGCCGGCGGCCGGCTACCGGTTGCGGTGGTTGGGCACCTCGATGGGCGCCCGGGCCACCCCTGCGTTACTTCCTCTTCATGACGGTCTTCTTGCCCGCCACCGTCTTGCGGGGACCCTTGCGGGTCCGTGCGTTCGTGTGGGTGCGCTGACCGCGGACCGGCAGGCCTCTGCGATGCCGGATTCCCTGGTAGCACCCGATCTCCAGCTTGCGGCTGATGTTCTGGCTGATCTGGCGACGGAGGTCGCCCTCGACCTTCACGTTGCGCTCGATGTGGGCCCTCAGCCGGGCCACTTCCTGCTCGGTGAGATCCTTGATCCGCACGTCACGGCTGATGCCGACGGCCTCGCAGGTCTCTGCCGCGAGCGTGGGGCCGATGCCGAAGATGTAGGTGAGTGACACCACGGCGCGCTTGTTGCGCGGGATGTCGACGCCGGCGATACGTGCCATGTCAGCCCTGCCTCTGGCGGTGACGCGGGTTGGTGCAGATCACCCGCACGCGACCATGGCGCCGGATCACCCGGCACTTGTCACACATGGCCTTCACGCTGGGACGCACTTTCATCTCCGGATCCGCCTCGTCTCATTGTCTGGCCAACTGCCGCGCAGGGCGGAACTCCCGCACGGTTTGGGCGTTGCTACTTGTACCGGTACGTAATCCGCCCGCGCTGCAGGTCGTAGGGCGTGAACTCCACCTGCACGCGGTCGCCGGGAAGGATCCGGATGTAGTGCATCCTCATCTTTCCCGAGATGTGCGCCAGTACCTGGTGGCCATTGTCGAACTCGACCTTGAACATGGCATTGGGGAGGGACTCGAGGACCTTCCCCTCCATGAGGATCGCGTCTTGTTTCGATTTCGCCAGAGCCCTACTCCCGCCTTGAGCGCGGCCTACCAGGCTACCGAGACAACCTAAGCGGCACCAACCCGCCGATTGCGGTGGCGAGCCGATCGAACACCTCGGCGGGTTCTCCGGTTCCGTTGATCCTCCGGAGCAGTCCCCGCTCGGCGAACCAGTCCACCAGCGGAGCCGTCTGCGTCTCGTAGAGCTCGAGGCGTCGAGCAATGCCCTCGGCGGTGTCGTCGCCGCGACCGCGGGCCTGCATCCGCTCGGAGACCTCCCGCACGTCGACCTCCAGGAGCACGGCGCCCAGGAGCCCGTCGGGTGCGGTCATCCCTGCGAGGGCCTCGGCCTGCGCCGGCGTCCGGGGAAAGCCGTCGAGCAGCACCGTCACACCGGATCTGTCGAGCGCGGCCAGCCGCTCGGCGACGACATCGCACATCACGTCGTCGGGCACCAGATCCCCGGTGGCCATGATGGCCTCGGCGTGGGCGCCCAGCGGGGTTCCCGACGCCGCCGCGTCGCGCAGCATGTCGCCGGTGGAGACGTGGGCGACCCCGTCGTAGCGGTCCTGCAACAGACCGCACTGCGTCCCCTTTCCCGCACCCTGGCGCCCGAGAACGACGACAACGCCGTTCATGTCAGAGGTGCCTCAGCGCCGCGGCGCCACACCAACCGGGCCGCTTGCGAGGCGGCCGCGCGGGTTTGGCCTCACTTGAGGAAGCCCTTGTGGTTGGGGCGCAGCATCAACTGGCTCCCACTTCAAGAAGCCCTCGTGGTTGGGGCGCAGCATCAACTGGCTCCCACTTCAAGAAGCCCCTGTGGTTGGGGCGCAGCATCAACTGGCTCCCACTTCAAGAAGCCCCTGTGGTTGGGGCGCAGCATCAACTGGCTCCCACTTCAAGAAGCCCCTGTGGTTGGGGCGCAGCATCAACTGGCTCTCACTTCAAGAAGCCCTCGTAGTTGCGCAGCATCAACTGGCTGTCGATCTGCTTCATCGTCTCGAGGGCGACGCCCACAGCGATCAGGATGGAGATTCCGGTGAAGCTGAAGATGCCCTGCGTGCTGGTGGGCACGATGTTCCCGATCACGACCGCCGGCGTCAGGGCGATCAGCGCCAGGAACAGCGACCCCGGAAGCGTGATGCGCGACAGGATGTGCGCCAGGTAGCGCTCGGTGGGGCGCCCCGGGCGGATACCCGGCACGAAGCCGCCCTGCTTGCGGATGTTGTCGGCCTGCTTGACCGGATCGAAGCTGATAGCGGTGTAGAAGTAAGCGAAACCGATGATCAGCAACCCGAAGAACACCAGGTAGAAGGGGTCGTCGTAGCGCAGCAGGTGGTCGTTCACCCAAGTGCGGATCGACTCGCCCCAGCCGCCGGACGGCAGCACGACCACGACCAGCTGCGGCAGGTAGAGCACCGAGCTGGCGAAGATGATCGGGATCACGCCCGACTGGTTCACCTTGAGGGGGATGTACGTGCTTCCCCCGGTCGTCATCCGGCGGCCGACGACGCGCTTGGCGAACTGAACCGGGATGCGGCGCTGGCCCTGCTCGACGAACACGATGAGCACGAGCAGCACGAGGTACATCGCCAGCACCTCGAACACGCCGGGCCAGCCCGAGTTGCCCTTCACCAGCGAGAACTGGTTGGGCAGCGAGCTGACCACCGCCGCGAAGATGATGATGGACATGCCGTTGCCGATGCCCTTCTGGGTGATCAGCTCACCCATCCACATCAGCAGGGCCGTCCCGGCGGTGAGGGTCAGGACGACCAGACCCACCCGCGGGGCGGTGAACTCCGGGAGGAGGTCGGGAATGCCCGTCCCACCGGCCAGACCTCCACCGCTGTTGTGGAAGAGGAACGCGAAGCCCGTGGACTGGATGAGGGCGATGCCGATGGTCAGGTAGCGCGTCCACTGGTTGATCTTGCGCTGGCCGATGGCACCCTGCTGCTGCCACTGCTCGATGCGCGGCACCACCACGCCCATCACCTGCATGATGATCGACGCCGTGATGTAGGGGAATATCCCGAGGGAGAAGATGGCGAACTGCGTCAGCGCACCGCCCGAGAAGAGCTGCAGGAAGTTGAGGATCCCGCCGTCCTCGGCCGCCTCCTGGAGAGGGCGGATGGCCTCGAGGTTGATGCCGGGCGCGGGGATGAACGCCCCCAGCCGGTACACCACGAGCATGCCGAGCGTGAAGAGGATCTTGCTGCGCAGATCCTCGATCCGGAAGATGTTGGCGATGTTCTGCAGGACCCGGGCCACAGAAGTTCTCCCTCCGGCAGTCGGCAGCCGTCTAGCGGTTCGTCAGGGCGTTGCCCTGCGCCGGTGGCCGGCCGTCGCCCCAGGGCTTGGGCAGCACCTCGATGGTTGCACCGGCGGCCTCCAGAGCGGCTCGGGCCGCTTCGGAGAAGGCGTGCGCCCGCACCGTGACGGGGCGGCTGACCTCGCCGCGGGCGAGCACTTTGACCAGGGAACCCTTGCTCACCAAGCCGCTGGCGTAGAGCGTCTCGGGGGTGATCTCCTCCAGCCCTGAGGCCTCGATCACATCCAGGTTGACCGGCTGGTAGCTCACCCGGAACGGGTTGTTGAAACCGCGCAGCTTGGGGAGCCGGCGCTGGAGGGGCATCTGCCCTCCCTCGAAACCGACCGGCACGGTGCCCCGCGCCCGCTGTCCCTTCATGCCGCGGCCCGCGGTCTTGCCGCCCTTGCCACCGATTCCCCGGCCGGGGCGGCGGCGCGGCGTCCGGCTACCCGGGGCGGGCTTGAGTTCGTGGACCTTCACGATTCCGGCACCTCCTCCACTTTCACCAGGTGCGAGATCGCCGCCAGCATGCCGCGCACGTCGGGGCGATCGCTCACGATCCGGGACTTGCCGATGCGGCCGAGGCCGAGGGCGCGCAGGGTGCCCCGCTGGGGAGGCTTGCGCCCGATGCCGGACCGAACCTGCGTCACGCGCAGCGCCACGTCATTCCCCCTCGCCGCGAAGTGCCAGCCGCCGGTTCCGCTCGGTCTCGTTGTAGGCGGCCAGCAGGCCCGGGGGAACGAACTCGGTGGGGTCGAGACCGCGCAGGCGCGCCACGTGGTCGGGCCGCATGAGCGAGCGAAGACCGGCGATCGTGGCGCGGGCCACGTTGATGTGATTGGCGGACCCCAGCGACTTGCAGAGCACGTCCCCGATACCCGCCTCCTCCAGGATGGCGCGAGCCGCGCCACCGGCGATTACCCCGGTTCCGGGGGCCGCCGGCTTCAGGAGCACCCTGCCCGCTCCCCATACCCCGAGCACGGGATGCACGATGGTGGTGCCTGCCAGAGGAACGGCGAACAGCGAGTTGCGCGCCTCCTCGGTGCCCTTCTGGATGGCCAGCGGGACCTCTTTGGCCTTGCCGTACCCAAGCCCGACGTGACCGGCGCCGTCGCCGACCACCACGAGCGCCGAGAACGAGAATCGCCGACCGCCCTTGACCACCTTGGCGACACGGTTGATGTGGATGACGCGGGAGTCCCGCAACTGCACGCGCGCCGCCAGGGCGCCGGTGGGTGCCATCAGAGCCTCATCCCTGCTTCGCGGGCGGCGTCGGCTACCGCCGCGACGCGCCCGTGGTAGCGGTAGCCGCCACGATCGAACACCACCGTCGTGATGCCGGCGCCGGCCGCACGCTCGGCAATCAGGCGCCCCACAGCCTCCGCGGCGCTCACGCCGGTGGCCTCGCTGCTGCGCAGGTCGGGTTCGAGTGTGGAGGCGGCGACCAGCGTGTGACCGCCTACGTCGTCGATGATCTGCACCGCCGTGTGACGGTTCGAGCGGAACACCGCGAGGCGCGGGCGCTCGGCGGTGCCGACGATCTTCTTGCGCACCCTGCGGTGGCGCCGGAGCCGGCCTCGCCGCCTTTCTGCGGACACATTCGTCATAGGTCTGCTCCCTGCTCCGGTAGCGGATTCACTTCGCGGCCTTGCCCGCCTTGCGGCGGACATACTCACCGGCGTAGCGGATTCCCTTGCCCTTGTACGGCTCGGGCTTGCGCAGCGCCCGGATCTGCGCGGCCACCTGCCCGACCATCTGCTTGTCGATTCCGAGCACCCGGATGGCGGTCTGCGACGGTACCTCGAAGGTGATCCCCTCCGGTGCCTTGACCGAGACCGGGTGGCTGAAGCCGAGTTGCAGTTCGAGCTGGGCGGGGCTCTTGGCGGTGGCCCGGTAGCCGACCCCCACGATCTCGAGGTCCTTGTGGTAG
Source organism: bacterium (assembly GCA_026713745.1). GTDB lineage: Bacteria > Actinomycetota > Acidimicrobiia > Acidimicrobiales > CATQHL01 > VXNF01. Next base: position 2,431 of record JAPONU010000298.1, on the reverse strand, counting down.
CCCTCGTGGACGCCGGTGACCATGTTGTTCAACAGCGCCCGGGTCAATCCGTGCAGCGCACGCGACTCGCGCTCGTCGTCGGCGCGGGCCACGAGCAGCGTGCCCCCGTCCTGTCCGACGGTGATCGCCGCAGGCACGCGATGCGCCAGGGTGCCCCTGGGGCCCGTGACGGTGACCTCGCCACCGGCGATGGCGACCGACACCGCAGACGGGAGCGGGATGGGCGACTTGCCTACACGGGACACGACACGCCTACCAGACGTAGCAGAGGATCTCGCCGCCGATCCGGCGCCGGCGAGCCTCCTGATCGGTCATGAGTCCCTTGCTGGTCGACAGCACAGCCACACCGAGACCACCTTGGACCCGAGGCACGCCGTCGGCCTTCGTGTACACACGCAGACCCGCCTTGGACACCCGGCGCAGGCCGCGGATGACTCTCTCGCGATCGGGCGAGTACTTCATGTCGATGGTCAGCGTCCGCCCGGGGCCGTCGACTTCGGCCACGTCGTAGCCGTGGATGTATCCCTCGCGCCGCAGCACCTCCGCCAAGGCCTCCTTGAGCTTCGAGGAGGGCATACGCACTTCCTCGTGCATGGCCACATTGGCGTTGCGGATCCGGGTCAGCATGTCGGCGATGGGATCGGTCATGGTCATTCTGCGACAACCCCCTACCAGCTCGCCTTGGTGAGACCGGGGATCTCCCCGGCATGGGCGAGTTCACGTAGACAGACACGGCACAGCCCGAACCTCCGGTACACCGAACGCGGCCGCCCACACCGGCGGCAACGGGTGTACGCCCGCACCCGGTACTTCGGCGTGCGGGCCTGCTTATTTCTCAGTGCCTTCTTTGCCATTTCGTCACTTTCGCAAGTTCGTGTGTCGGATCTTCGGCACGGCTCGCCGAACGCTCAGCCCTGCTCCCGCCGGAGCGGGAAGCCGAAGGCCTCCAGCAACGCCCGCGCCGACTCATCATCGGACGCAGTCGTGACGAGGGTGATGTCCATGCCGCGGATGGTGTCGATCTTGTCGTAGTCGATCTCGGGAAAGATCAACTGCTCAGAGACACCGAAGGAGTAGTTACCGTTGCCATCGAAGGAACTGAGGGGCAGGCCGCGGAAGTCGCGGATGCGCGGGATCGCCAGGTTGATGAGCCGGTCGAAGAACTCCCACATTCGGTCGCCGCGCAGCGTGACCTTCACCCCGACCGCGTTCTGTTCGCGCAGCCGGAAGCCGGCGATCGAACGCTTCGCACGGGTGGTCACCGGCCGCTGGCCGGCGATGGTGGTCATGTCGGCGATTGCTCCCTCGAGCAGGCGCGCTTGGCGCGCTGCCTCGCCGACGCCCATGTTCAGGACGATCTTCTCCATGCGGGGCACCTGCATCACGTTGCCGAGAGCGAGCGACTCCCGGAGCCGGTCACGCACCTCGTCGCGGTACAGCTGCTTGAGCCGCGGCACGGTGTCCGCCGTGGCGCTCATGGGATGTCCGCCCCGGTGCGGCGACAGACACGCACCTTCTCACCGTCGGCGGCGATCCGGTAACCCACACGAGTGGGCTTGCCGTCCTCGGGGCTGAGGACCGCCACCCGGGAGATGGGGATGGGCATGTCCTTGTCGATGATCCCGCCCTGCATGACGCCGGCCTGGTTGGGCTTGCGGTGCTTGCGGACGACGTTGACGCCGTCTACGAGCAGGGTGCCCTTGGTCGGGAAGACGGCCGAGACGACCCCCTGCTTGCCCCGGTCCTTGCCCGACAGCACGACGACGCGATCACCCTTGCGGATCTTGGCCATCACAACACCTCCGGCGCCAGCGACACGATTCGCATGAACCGCTTCTCGCGCAGTTCCCGGCCCACGGGACCGAAGATGCGTGTCCCCCGGGGCTGGTCGTTCTCGTCGAGCACCACTGCGGCGTTCTCGTCAAAACGGATATAGCTGCCGTCGGGGCGACGCTTCTCCTTGCGCGTACGCACCACGACGCAGCGCACCACGTCGCCCTTGCGGACCTTGGCGCCGGGGATGGCGTCCTTGACCGTCGCCACGAACACGTCGCCGATCGACGCGTAGCGGCGCCGGGATCCGCCGAGCACCTTGATGCAGAGAACCTCCCGGGCGCCGGAGTTGTCCGCGACCCTGAGGCGCGTCTCCTGCTGGATCACCGCTATCCCCCTCTCAGCGAGCCCGCTCGAGGACCTGCACGAGGCGCCAACGCTTCAACTTGGAGAGCGGGCGGGTCTCGGCGATCCGGACACGGTCCCCGGCACGCAGGTCGTTGTCCTCGTCATGCACGTAGAGACGCTTGTGGCGCCGGACGATCTTGTTGTAGCGACGGTGGCGGACCTGCTCGGTGACGACCACGACCGCGGTCCGGTCCATGGACGCCGACGCCACAACCCCCTCACGGGTCTTGCGGCGGTTGCGCTCGGTGGT
>JAPONU010000297.1 GCA_026713745.1 bacterium | reverse complement strand
CCGCCCGGCGCGCACAGCATCGGCACTTTGGCGAGGTGGTCGGGCCTGATCCACGACCCGGCGCCGAACAAGCCGAGCACCACGTCCCAGCGCCGACACGGATACCAGTCCTCGAAGGAACACAATCGCACCTCTGAGGCGTGGTCGGGATGCTTCGCGGCGAACCGCCGTAGCATCCCCGCCGACGTGTCGATGCCGCTGTAGGAGCCGGGTTCCAGCGTGTAGCGGTCCAGCAGGTTGCCGGTGGCGCAGCCGATGTCCAGGACGCTGCGCCCGTCGAGGTCGCCGATCAGCTCGTAGGCCTCGCGGCGCCATCGGGCCCATTCGCCTTTCGTCCACACGTCATCGTAGGTGCAGACGCGCTCGTCGAACGGAGAATCGTAGGACTGCCGGCGGCGATTGATGGTCCTTGATGCGGGCCTGCCGTCATCGTAGTTCACCGGTCGCCACGTACCCCAGTAGACGTAGCCGTTCAACGCGAGCCGGCGGAACTTCGAGCCCCGGTAGTGGTCGTCGAACCCGTAGTCGTTGATCGCCGTGCGTGTCGTCACGTAGTTCTCGTCGTCGTCGGCCCAATAGGGCCAGTCCCGGCGGGTGTACATGTGGGGGGCGAACGCCATCGTGCGGGCGTACCGGAACTCGCATTCCCCGAGCCATCCCGCCACGGTGAACAGCGTCTCGTGATCCTCGACGTGGCGGCGGCGATGCGCCTTGTCGCGGCGCCGCTCCTCCGCCTCCCACCGCTCGTGATACTGCTTCATGGCTCTCCTTGCCGGCGAGCAGCCCAACGTCCTGCTGCGACGCTGGTTGCCCAAGAGCACCGACCGCGCCCCCGGCGCGGGTGCGTCGCCGTCCTCGAAAATCACCCCCGGACCATGTCTCGCAAGGGCCACAACTGGGACTCAGCCCTCGGCGTCTACACGGCTCTCAGTCGCATCCAGCGGCTGAGCGTAGCAACGCTCGAAGGCCGGCCGAAGCGGGCTATCGCCGTGCTGGCGCATTGACTCGGGGCGCGCGTGGCGGCTGTGGTACCGGGAACTGCTACCTACGGGGCCGAGTCGTCGGGGCGGGGTCTGCGTGCTCGCTGATGAGTCAATCACCGATCCCAGCAGGCCCTCGACCCCTACTCGGGGACCCTCAACCACGCCGCTTCCCACGAATTCGCGAACGCTCGACGGTGTCCAGGTCCAGATCCCACTGGCCATTGACAGTCGCGCCACTTACCGGCCTCGGGCCGTGGCTCGGACCGGATACCGGAACTTCGTCTTCCGTGTCTCAGGCCCGGTCGCTCACGAGTGAGCAATCCGGGATGTAGCGGGCTCTCTTGGGGCGACACGTCGTCATGTGATCCGGCTGACCATTCGATCTCGTATTGCCCTGATTTCGCCGATGGCTTCGTCGAGTTCGCTGTAGCAGCGCCACGCAGGAATCCTCAGGACGCTCCAGCCAATGGCCGCCAAGCGGCGATCCCGGGCGATGTCCTGACGGCGTTGGCGGCCACGTGCGTCGAGGTGCTGGTCGCCGTCGACTTCGATGTTCAGCTTGATTCCCTGCTCGAGCAGAGCGAAGTCCAACTCGTAGCCTTCCACGTTCAGTTTTGCGTAGGGAAGAAGATCTCCGAATTGCATGGCTTCGAGCAGCCGTTTCTCCGCCTCGCTGTCCGTGCGGAACTCGGCGACGGTCGTTGTATCTTGCCGAACTTCATCATCGAGAACCTCGTCTCGCAGGTAAGTGCGCAGAGAAGCCAGAGTTGGATTCGCCAGATCGCTGATGCCGGGATGGCCAAGAACGATCAGCGCCCGCCGGGCGCGGCTGACCGCCACATTGAGGAGGTTCCGCTCGTTCTCGATCCAGCGGGCACCGAAGTCACCTATTCCGGGTGCCAGCACGGTGGAGAAAATGATCACATCACGCTCGTCGCCTTGGAGACGGTGCGCTGTCCCGCACGCGAAACCGGTGTCGGTCAGGTTGTCCCTGCCGAGCCGTCCTTCGACAAGCTGCTCGATGAGTCGGGCCTGTGCGGCGAACGTGGTTACGACAGCGGCGCTCATGCAATCGGGGGAGGACATCACTCCTGCGAGCTGTCTCGCCGCTTCCTCCGCCTCAGCCCGGTTCAGCCAACTACCACCGGTGTCGGGCCGTGCCGCCGTTCCGCCCGCAACGTCGACCCAGCAAATGGAACGATCACGTTGGGTCATCTCGGCAACATCGGTCAACACGACCAGTTCGTTCTCGTAGAACGTTCGGTTGAACCAGCGAGCAATCTGGGGATGGCAGCGATAGTGCTCATTGAGCAGAATCGGCGGCCGGGTTGAGAGCGACTCGAACGCCATGTACGCCGAACCGTCCTTGTGGTGAAAGCCGGAGTGGCGGAGCGCGTGGTTGTCGAACCCGACCTGGGATGCGATCTGCGCCAGGAGATCATCGCCCAGAGGAACGATGGGCTGCAGTTGGTGCGGATCTCCCACAATGGCGAGACGCTTTCCTCGATAGGCCAACGGGAGGACTGCCGACAGGCTGCACTGGCTGGCCTCGTCAACGATCACGAGATCGAACAACCCTGGTTCCAGCGGGAAACTGGATCGTGCCGACAGGGCTGTGCATGCCCAGCCCCGCAAGCTCTGAAGCGATCTGCTGATGGCTCGCTTGAGCGCGTCGGCGCGCGACGAGGTCCTGCCGAAGTCGGCCAGTTGTCTCGAACCGGAGACGACCCGAGAGGCGCATGTAGCGCGGATCGAACGGAGGCTGGCTTTCTCCCACTCACAGCCGATATCCCGTACCGCGCTCGCCGGATCACCCACGACATCCATCAGCCGTCGATGCGCGGCTCGCTTGGTCTCCAACTGAGTGGAAGACTCCAGGACGCGCCGATCGGACTTGGCCCATGCGATGAGACCCTCCAGCGGGGCGCTCTCGATGCATCCGAGCTGCCTGCGTAAGCGCTGGGAACGCAATCGTTTGAGGAGCAGCGTCGTCCGGAGCCGCTTGGCGCGCCGTTCGACTTCGTGGGGACTCGGGCGCGACTCGCGAGGGGCTGTGTTGCCCCAGAGCAGCCGGACGGCATCCGCCAAGGATCGTTCTGCTTGCTCCAGATCCTGAACCACGTTCAACAGCTCGCTGTCGAGCGTGTCCAGCCGTTCGAGATTGTTGGACAGTTCGGTGCGCTTCTTGGCGGCCTGTGCCAGCGAGGCGTGGGCTTTGGCCGCCTCACCAGGGTCGTCTCTCGCCTCGTCCACCGCCGCGGTGACGAAATCCGGGACCTGCTCGCGGATCTCGCGGTTCCCCGTGCGGACGAGCAGACCTCGGCAGACATCTTTGCCGGCGCGTTCCACCGCGACATCGACGGCGGCGTTGTTGGTGGATGTGACAAGGACTGTGTGACCGTCCAGCCATGCGTTCGCAACGGCGTTGACGACGAGTTGCGTCTTGCCGGTTCCGGGCGGGCCGGTCACGACCGTCAGAGGCTCCCCGCGAAGGCGCTCCAAGGTATCTTCCTGGGACCGATTGCTCATCAGAGGCGCGGCGAGAGGTCCCAGCAGATGTCTCTGCTTTGCCTGCGGCTTCGCGCAATCAGGGATGAGGTGCGCCGCTCCCGTGGACGACCAGTCCTCTCGGGTTCTCAGGTCGCGTAGCTCCGCGAGAAGCGCAGCGGTGTACTGGGCTTCGACCATGACCGAGATGGCTGCGTTGTGGATGCCCGGTTGGTTGTCCACGTACGGCCTGAGTTGCTCCGGGCCGAGCGGTGTCACGATCTCGAAGCCCAGAATGCCGGCTGCGCTCTCGGTGAGGTCGATGAGAGCCGCCTCGTCGCCGAAAGGTAGGTCGGTACCGAACAGTGCTCGGATCTCCTCGCCGACTGCAGGATCGAGATTGCCGCCGGTCGTCACGGCGAGGTTGAATTCCGGCTCGGTCGTGGCGTGCAATCCCAACGCGCCACGGGATCCCTGTGTTGCTTCGATTTGGACCACCAGAAGGGGCGCAACCTTGGGAACGCGGTCACGTCCGATCATGACGACCGCCGGCCAGCCGTAGATCAACGACCACTCGGTCCCCGACCGGTCATCGGAATCCAGCCGGGCGGAAAGTCCACGCGGCGCGAGGATCGAGTCGTCCCGCCCGGTCACAAGCTTCTCCGCGCCGGGGTGGGAGAACCATCGGCTGCCTTCGTCGCTGTGCCGGACGAGCGCTCTCGAGGCCTCTGCTTCGACGCAGCGGACCGCATAGTCGCAGAGTTGCTCCCAGCGGGATTGAGGGCTATTCCCCGTATGCGCCGACCGCTGGTTCTCGGTGGCGGAGTTCGGCCGTCCTTGCCGAGGGTACGTCTCGGCGGGAGAGTCCCGACGGTCTGACTCCCTCTGCGTTGTGCTGGTCCGCCTGGGCTCTCCAGCGAGTTGTTCCGCTCGGCGGTCGCTGGGATCGCATCCGATGCACCAGACCTTCTTGGCTGCTCGCGACCAGCGCGCCTCTTGGCCGACGTCCAGTGTTCGTTTGCAAGAGTCGCACCGGCCGGCGTACTTCAGCCGGATTGTTCGTAGGTGCTGAGGTGTGGAGGCCACTACCTGTCCTTGGAGCGCTCGCTCAGCGCGCCGTCCAGTCGAGGTCGGAGAGTTCGGCGAGGGCCAAGATGAGGGACTGGGTGCCGAGGCGGCCCCGGTCGGCGGCCATGAGGCGCTCGTAGAACTCGCTGGCCAGGCGCAGGCCGGGGAGGTCGAGGCCCATACGGTCGGCCTCGGCGAGGGCGATGCCCATGTCCTTGCAGAAGTGCTCCACGAAGAAGCCGGGGTCGAAGTTGCCGGCGATCATGCGGGTGCCCAGGTTGGAGAGCGACCAGCTGCCCGCCGCCCCGCTGGCCACCGACTCCATGACCGTCTCGAGGTCCAGACCGGCCTGCCAGGCGTAGAGCAGGCCCTCGCAGACGCTGATCATGCCGGCGGCGATGAGCGTCTGGTTGACCATCTTGGTGTGCTGGCCGGCGCCGGGGCCGCCCTGATGCACCCAGATGCGGCCCATGGCGGCCCAGAAGGGCTCGAGCGAAGCCACCACCTCGGCGTCGCCGCCGATCATGATCGACAGGGTGCCGCCTCGTGCGCCCACGTCGCCGCCCGACACCGGGGCGTCCACCGCCGCCACGCCCCGCGCCGCCGCGGCCTCGGCGATCTCGACGGCCAGGGACGGCTCGCTGGTGGTCATGTCCACGATGATCTCGCCGCCGCTGCAGCCGGCCAGCACGCCGTCGGACCCCAGGATCACCTCCCGCACGTCGGCCGGGTACCCGACGATCGTGAAGATCACCTCCGACGCCTCGGCCACCTCCCGGGGTCCCTCGACCCAGGCCGCACCCCGGTCCAGCAGGGCCGCGGCCTTGGCCGGGGTGCGGGTGTGCACGGTTGCCGGGTGGCCGGCGTCCATGAGGTGCCCGCACATGGAGGCGCCCATGACTCCGGTGCCGATCCAGCCGATCGGCACGTCGGCGGGTTCGCTTCCGGCGATGTTCATGTTGGCCTCCCCCCGTTCGCCTGACCTCGTCACGATACGCCCTGACCAACCGTGCCCTCAGGCGATGCTGCCGACAGGACTACGGGCCCGTGGGGTCGCCGCCGGCGATGGCGCCCTCTTCGGGTCCAAGGCTTGGTCGGTGCCGTTGGATCAGGGGGCGAGCAGGTGTCCATGTGCGACATGTGGCGGGGCTGTCCGCGGGTGCCGACTTCCCGGATGAGACAGCGGTTATGACGGGGAACGACGGGTTTCGCGGTTCCGGCACGAGAATATGACTTTGTTTCGTATAAGTAGAGTTCTATAATCAGGACCGACCAGTCGGGGAGTAGAGGATCGGAGTGCCGGGGAAGCCGAACAGTCTGTACGACCGGGAAGCCGAGTGGGAAGACCTCGTCGGTTTCGTCTCGGCTCCCGGTCCGCCGTTGCGCCTCGGAATCGTCTATGGGCGCCGCCGGTTCGGCAAGAGCTTCCTGCTGCGGCGGCTCGTGGAGGCCACCGGCGGGGTGTACCACCTGGCCCTGCAGGAGGAGCGTCGGTCGGCTCTGGAGCGTTTCGCCGACTCCCTGAGCCGCCATCAGGCGCCGGCGCCCCCGTTGCGCTTCGACGATTGGCGCACCGCGCTGGAGTATGCCGTGGCCCTGCTGGGCGAGACGCGCAGCGGCCCGAGGGTGCTGGTGCTGGACGAGTACCCGTACCTGCGCCGGGGCAGCGCAGAGCTGGATTCGGCGCTGCAGGCCGTCATTGACGAGGTCGCCGCCGATCCGGGCGCTCGGCGGGTCTCGCCGGTGACCATCGTCGTGTGCGGCTCGGCCATGTCGGTCATGACCGGGATCCTCAGCGGCACGTCGCCCCTGCGCGGCCGGGCGGCGCTGGACATGCCCCTGGGGTCGTTCGACTATCGCGTGGCCCGCGGGTTCTGGGGCATCGAGGATCCGGCGGTGGCGTTCGCGGTGGACTCGGTGGTGGGCGG
>JAPONU010000296.1 GCA_026713745.1 bacterium | reverse complement strand
TCCCAGGTGGCTCGGGAGCGCAGCAGGGCGTGCAGGTCGCCGGGGCCGCTTCGATCCTGGGCGAACGCCAACTGCCGGGAGACCTGCGACGCATACTCCGGCCCCTCGACAGCCCGGTACACGCCGATGGGGGTGGGCATGAAGGGCCCCGATGACAGACGCGAGAGGGCGAACGCCGGCGACGGGGTCTCGGCGCGCTCGTCGTGGATCAGCAGGTTCTCCTCCCCCACGTCGGCCACCTCGACGATCTGCAACTCACCGCTGCGACTCATCATCACGCCACGCTCACCGTCGGCTCCGAAGCGGATCGGCTCGCCGTGCTGGAGCGTGATGAGCATGGAGGGGCGCTTGTCCTTCTTGGTGATCTCGGCGAACGCCCCGTCGTTGAACACGTTGCAGTTCTGGTAGACCTCCACGAAGGCGGCCCCGGGGTGCTCATGGGCCCGCCGGAACATCTCCTGCATGTGGTTGCGGTCCATGTCATGGGTGCGGGCCACGAAGGTGGCCTCGGCACCCAGCGCCACGCTGAGGGGGTTGAGCGGCTCGTCCACCGACCCCAAGGGGGTGGACTTGGTGATCTTGCCGATCTCGCTGGTCGGCGAGTACTGGCCCTTGGTGAGCCCGTAGATCTGATTGTTGAACAGCAGGATCTTGATGTTGACGTTGCGGCGCAGGGCGTGCAGCAGGTGATTCCCGCCGATCGACAGGATGTCGCCGTCGCCGCCGACAACCCACACGTCGAGGTCGGGGCGGCAGGTCGCCAACCCGGTGGCCAGGGCCGGGCCACGCCCGTGAATGCCGTGCATGCCGTAGGTCTTCATGTAGTAGGGGAAACGGGCGGCGCAGCCGATGCCCGACACGAAGACCGTGTTCTCGGGCCGGACGCCCAGCTGTGGCATCAGCAGTTGCATCGCCGACAGGATGGAGTAGTCGCCGCAGCCGGGGCACCAGCGGGGTTCCTGGTCGCTGGTCCAGTCGGCTTTGGTCGTGGTCGGGCCGGTGGACATGTCAGTCGTCATCGACGGCTCCTGTAATGGCGGCGGCGATCTCGCCGGCCGTGAACGGCACACCCTCCACCTTGGTGATCGACTTCACGTCGATGAGGTAGCGGGATCGGACGATGGCGGCCAGCTGTCCCAGGTTCATCTCCGGGACCAGCACGGTGCGGTACCGGCCCAGCAGGTCACCCAGGTCGGCATGCAGCGGATTGAGGTGTGTGAGGTGCAGGTGGTCGACGGCGATGCCACCGGGACGCACCCGCCGCACCGCGCTGGTCACCGCGCCCCACACCGACCCCCACGACAGCACGGCCACCTCCGCCGGGCCGGCGCTGTCGACCATCGTCGGGGCGATGTCGTTGGCGATGCCGTCCACCTTGGCGGCCCGCAACTCGGTCATGAGGCGGTGGTTGGCGGGCGTGTAGGAGATGTTGCCCGTCACGTCCTCCTTCTCGATCCCGCCGACGCGGTGCATGAGATCGGGTGTGCCGGGGACCGCCCACGGGCGGGCCAGCGTCTGGGGGTCGCGCTTGTAGGGCCGGAAGACCGGGTTGCCGTCGGAGTCGGTGTCGTTGAAACCGGTGGTGAAGTCGACGCTGATGTCGGGCAGGTCGTCGAGGTCGGGCAGGCGCCACGGCTCGGACCCGTTGGCCAGGTAGCCGTCGGAGAGCAGGATCACCGGGGTGCGGTACTTGAGGGCGATCCGGACCGCCTCGATGGCGGCGAAGAAGCACTGCGACGGGCTGTAGGCAGCGACCACCGGCAGCGGGGCCTCGCCGTGGCGGCCGTACAGGGCCAGGTTGAGGTCCGAGGCCTCGGTCTTGGTGGGCAGACCCGTGGAGGGGCCGCCCCGCTGGATGTCGATCACCAGGAGCGGCAGCTCGATGCTGAGCGCCAGGCCGATCGTCTCGGCCTTCAGTGCCAATCCCGGGCCGCTGGTGGTGGTCACCCCGATGTGGCCCCCGAAGGCGGCCCCCACCGCCGCGCAGACCGCCGCGATCTCGTCCTCGGCCTGGAAGGTGCGCACGCCGAAGTTCTTGCGCCCCGAGAGCTCGTGCAGCACGTCGGATGCCGGCGTGATGGGGTACGACGCCAAGAACAGCGGCAGCTTGGCCTGCTGGGCGGCTGCGATGAGCCCCCACGACAGCGCCGTGTTGCCGTTGATGCTGGTGTAGGTGCCGGGCTCCAGCTCGGCGGGACGCACCTTGTAGGTGGAGTGGAACATCTCGGCGGTCTCACCGAAGGCATGACCCGCCTTGAAGGCGGCCGTGTTGGCGGCCACCACCAGGGGGCGCGTGCCGAACTTCTCGTCGATCCACTCGAGGGTGGGCTGGGTCGGCCGGTCGAACAGCCAGCTCACCACCCCGAGGGCGAAGAAGTTCTTGCTGCGCTCGGCGTCCCGCGGCTTCACGCCGAGGTCCTTGCAGACCTGCTTGGTGAGGCTCGTCATGGGCACCAGGTAGGTGGCGTAGTGGTCGAGGGTGCCGTCGGTGAGCGGGTCGTCGGTGTAACCGGCCTTGTCGAGGTTGCGCTCCTCGAAGGCATCGGAGTTGATGATCACCGTGCCGCCCACTTCCAGGCGGTCCAGCTCGCTGCGCAGCGCCGCCGGGTTCATGGCCACGAGCACCGTGGGGGCGTCGCCGGGCGTGGTGACGGTCTCGCTGGCCACCTGTACCTGGAAGGCCGAGACGCCGTGGATGGTGCCCGCCGGCGCCCTGATCTCGGCGGGGAAGTCCGGAAGCGTGGCGAGGTCGTTGCCGAAGAGGGCGCTGGCGCTGGTGAAGCGGTCACCGGTGAGCTGCATGCCGTCGCCGGAGTCCCCTGCGAAGCGGATCACCAGCCGCTCGAGATCTTCGACGGGACGAGACGCCGGTTGTTGGGTGGCAGTGTCAGTCACGTGCGTTCCCTCGGTCTTTCGATCCTTGTCGGTCGGTCGCTACAGGCGCGGCATTGCGCGCGGCGACCAGCCGGAAGTGCAATCTAGTACCGCCCCGGCGAGCCGGGAGCCGGACATGGGCCGGCTGGGTCGACGCGGGGTGTGACTTTGTTCACACGGCCGGTTGCGGGCAGGTTGCACCGACGTCACGTTACGGGACGGTGCACCCCAGCTGAGGTATTTCGGGGGCGCTGGGACGGTCGCCGGAGGGCGCTTTGCCGGGGGACTCAGGCCACCCCGATCGAGGCGTCGAGGTAGACGTCCTGGATGGCGCCGAGCAGTTCGACGCCGTCGGCCATCGGGCGCTGGAAGGCCTTGCGCCCGCTGATGAGGCCGGTGCCGCCGGCCCGCTTGTTGATGACCGCGGTGCGCACCGCCTCGGCGAGGTCGTCGGTCCCCGAGCTGGCGCCGCCGGAGTTGATGAGCCCCATCCGGCCCATGTAGCAGTTGGCCACCTGCCAGCGGGTGAGGTCGATGGGGTGGTCGGAGGTGAGGTCGCTGTACACCAGCGGGCTGGTGCGGCCGAAGCCGACCGCCGCGTAGCCGCCGTTGTTCTCGGGCAGCTTCTGCTTGATGATGTCGGCACCGATGGTGACGCCGAGGTGGTTGGCCTGACCGGTGAGGTCGGCCGCGCCGTGGTAGT
>JAPONU010000295.1 GCA_026713745.1 bacterium | reverse complement strand
GTCACCGATGCGCCGGGAGGGTTCAGAGGCGGACCTGCTCGAGCACCCGCACCTCGGTGGCCTCCATGCGGATGGCGTTGCGGGGCAGTTGGTAGCGGGCGAAGGGCAGCACGATCACCTTGGCGTCGGGGCCGTGGCGTTGCATCGCCGCACCGAAGGCCTCGTCGAGGCTGGTCGTGGCGTCGAGGCCGATGTCGGCGGCCATCTCCAGGTTCTCCTCCAGGGTGACCATCGTGAGGTGCTTGCGTGTCATGACCTCGTAGATGGGCACCCAGATGCAGCCGGCCCACATCTGGATGTTGCGGCCGTGGATGTCGCGCAGGACCTTCTCGTAGTTCTCCGGCGAGGGCGGCATGTAGGGCTTCATCAGGTCCATGAGCGCCAGGCCGGGGAAGTCCCCGATCGCCGTGTTCACGCCCGGTGACGGCGAGCAGTAGATGATGGTGCCGCCCTCGCGCACCACAAGGTCCGATGACATGCAGCCCCAGCCGGTGTGGAAGAACAGGTGGTCGGTGGGGGCGAACACGCCGCAGACGGCGATGTCGGCCGGACCTTCGCCGGCCACCGGGTTGTCGTAGGCGTAGATGTCGTTGAACCGGTTGATCGCCTCGACGTGGGCGTCGGGGTGGGCGCCGTAGATGCAGTCGATGACCCGGCCGCGGGTGTCCAGCAGCACGTTCATCGTGGCCGACAGCCCGCACATCGTGGCCGTCTCGTCGATGTCGGCCCGCATCGGCCCGGCGTATGCCCCGTAGTGGGTCTGCGGCGAAGGCACGAAGGCGCAGTGGTTGGACTCCACGGTCTCGTCGGACACCACGCCGGGCAGGATCAGCTTGCCGCCGCCCCCGGCGCCCCAGTGGTTGGCCTGCGCGTGGCCGATGGTGATGATGACCTCCGAGCGGGCCACCTCGTTGTGCAGCCACACCGGCGTGCCCCGGGAGGAAACGCCGACGTAGCTGTAGTTCTCGGCGTTACGGGGCTCATTCTGGAAGAAGCCGATGCCCATGCGCTCCATGCGGGCCAGGTTCTCGTCGCCGAGCTTCTGGGAGATGTCGCTGTCGGACATCGGGAAGACCTTGCCGTTGGCGCACACCACCCGGGCGTCGCTGATGCCGGCGGCCTCGATGGCATCGAACACCGGCGGCAGCAGCTTCGAGGCCGGCGTCGGGCGGAACTGGTTGTCGATGACGACCGCCACGCTGGAGGCGCCCGCCAGGAGTTCGCTGAACCGCGGCCCGCTGTGGGGGTTCTCCAGGGCGACCCGGGCCGCCTCGGTGGCGTTGGGCACCGGGTCCGGCTCGTCGGGGAAGATGGCCGCCAGCAGGTTCTCGTCGGGAACCTCAAGGTCGAGGCTGTCCTGGTACACCTTCGTCTCGTCGTCCGCCGCGCCGATCGTCAACGGATCCATGGATTCGTACGGAATCGAGTATGTGGCCATCGTCCCTCCCGTCATCGGGATTCGTGCAGAATCCCGTCCGAGCATAGTTCGCTGACCGGCGTGGATACGGGAAGAACCGCTTCGACAAGATGTCGCCAGATTCGACGACGTGCACATCTATTCCGGTTCCCCCCGCACCAGCGGACGCTAGACGAAGAGGCCCGGCGCGAATGCCGGCGTGCCTACGGGGGCGGCAGGGGGCGACCGTCGGCGATCGCCCGGCGGAACCAGTCGGCGGTCTCGGCCACCCCGTCGGCGAGGGACGTGTCCGGCACCGAACCCAACCGCGCCTCGAGCGCGCTGTCGTCCATCCCGCGCGGGAACGGGAGCGGGTCGGTGCCACAGGTGATCCCAGCGAAGTCGGTGGTCCCGATGATGGCCTCGACGAAGGAGGAGACC
>JAPONU010000294.1 GCA_026713745.1 bacterium | reverse complement strand
TGCCGCCCGAACTGGATGTCAGCGGCTACGTCGGGCCCTACGTCTTCCCCAACAACAGCCGGCGCCGCGTGCCCGGCGCCCTGTACGCCTTCTTGGGCGTCGTGTCCATCGCCACCTGGGCACTGACCCTCCGTAGCGATCCCAACATCGTCAACGGGGGCTTCCTGGCGGCGGGGATCGCCTTGATCGTCCTGGCGGGCTACCACTTCCGGGTCGGCTGGGATCTGCGCGTCGACGAGACCGACGCCCTCATCGAGGCGGTGCGGGCAGTGGGCTTCCCGGTCGGCCACGCCTCGGCGCAGATGGGCTGGCGCGGCTGGTTCTCCCGCCCCACCTGGCGGATCCTGGTCTTCTCCAACGAGGTCCGGCCCCGCCAGCGCGGCCTGGTCCTCATCGACGGCGTGGAACCGAAGGTTCTGGACGTCATCGTCGAGGACAACCCCGAGGACTGGTCGGGACTCGCCGACAGCGACATCCATGGGCCGCCGGACTAGCGGTCCGGTCGTCGTTACGGGCCGGTAGCGGGGCCGGCGGAGATCGTGTTCGACGGGCGCTGGCGGGTGGGCGTCGACCGTGTGGTGGTGCCGATCGGCAAGGTGCTGTGGCGCCTCGGCGTGCGTGCCGATCACGTCACGCTGTTCGGGGTGGCCGCCTCGGCGGCCACTGCCGCCATGGTGGTCATCGACCGGTTCGAGCTGGCGTTCACCTTCATCGTGCTCACCGGGCTGGGCGATCTGCTGGACGGACCGGTCGCCAAGGCCGCCGGCACCGTCGGGACGCGCGGCGCATTCCTGGACTCGGTGTGCGATCGGATCTCCGACACGCTGATCCTCGGAGCGCTCACCTATCACTTGCTCGACGACGGGGTTCTGGCGCTGCTGCCGGTGGCCGTGCTGGCCTCGGGGCAGTTCGTCTCGTACCTGCGCGCCAAGGCGGAGTCGCTGGGACTCGAGGCTCGCGGCGGGCTGGCCGAACGCGCCGAGCGATTCGTGGTGCTTTGCTTCGGGCTGCTGGTGCCCGCCTGGCTGCCGTACGTGCTGTGGGCGCTGCTGGGGCTCACGCTCGTCACCGTGGTGCAGCGCTTCACCAAGATCTGGCGGCAGTTCTGAGCGGGCGCTCCCGGCGCGATTCCGACCTGCGGGCGCGGCTGCGGCGGCGCCTCGTGCTGGAGCAGTACCGGCTCGGCGCCAGGTTCCTGCCGCTGTTGCCGGATTGGCTGGTCGACGGCGGCACACGGCTGCTGGCCGGCGCCCTGGCGCTGCGGCGCGGCGAGCAGCGTCTGATCGTCGAGCGCAACCTGCGCCGTACCTCCGCCGGCGGTGCGGCACTCACCGGAACAGCGCTGCGCCGAGCCGTCCGGCGCACCTTCGTGGCCTACGGCCGGTACTACGTCGACTGCGCCCGCCTGGCCGCAGCGTCCCCCGCCGAGGTGGACGCCGGCTTCACCTTCGAGGATTACGACAACATCTCCAATGCCCTGCGCATGGGGCCCGGCGCCATCTTGGCCCTGCCGCACGTCGGCAGCTGGGAGTGGGCGGGTGTGTGGCTGGCCCAGCGGCCCGGGACCAAGGTGACCGCGGTCGTCGAACCGATCGAGCATCCCGAG
>JAPONU010000293.1 GCA_026713745.1 bacterium | reverse complement strand
TCAGGGAGCGTCTCGCTGCGCCCAGAGGCTCTCGATCGGACGGACGTGGAGGCGGTCGCCGACCGCGAAGTACTGATCGCCGGTGTGCAGGAGGACGCCGGCGCGGAATGCGTCCGGCGAGACGGAGTCGAGGCGGTCCCGCAGCCAGGCGACGTGCTGCAGTTGGGTGATGCTGGGCGAACTGGTCGCCTTCACCTCCACGGCGACGACCGCGCCGCCGGGCCGTTCGACGATGAGATCGATCTCGTGGCCCTGGTGGTCGCGGCAGTGGTACAGACGAAGGCCGTCCTCGGAGGCGGCGATCTGGCGAGTGATCTCGTTGGCGACGAACGACTCCAACAGCGGTCCGGCGGCGGGCGCCGTCGGAACCGTGAGAGCCTCCGGATCCAGACCGAGCAGGCCGGCTGCCAGTCCGGTGTCGGTGATGTGAACCTTGGGCCGGCGCACGGGACGCGCGGCCGGGTTGCGCGACCACGCTTGGAGCCGGTGCACGAGGAAGACGGTCTCCATCCAGGCGAGATAGGAGGCGAGCGTCGCCCGATCCAGCCCGAGGCGGCTCGAAACGGTCTGCAGGTTCAACTCGCTGCCGGTGCTCGCCGCGAGCCATTCGAGAAGCAGCGGCAGCGCGGCTCGGCGCCGGAGATCGCCCAACGCCAACACGTCGCGCTCGATGACGGTCTCTGCGTAGCTCTGGAACCAGCCGCGCCGCATGGCCGCGGGCAGTCTCAGAACCTCCGGATAGCCGCCCCGGCAAACGAGTTCCATGTAGTCCCGCCGGCCGAGGCATCTCGCCTGTGAACCGGAGGCGGCCGCCGTCCCGGCGTCGTGGTCGTGCCTCGCCGCCATCCGCCGCTCCGCCGGCGGCCCGCCGTCGAACCATCGCACCACTGCGTGCGCGTCCGCCCCGGCATCCTCCGCCTGCGAGAGCGGCCACAGGCGGAGGATGCGGGCGCGGCCGGCCAGCGACTCGCTGATCGTCGGGACGGTCAGGAAGTTCGTGGAACCTGTCAGCAGGAACCGCCCCGGCGTGGGATCCAGGTCCACGATCTGCTTGAGAGCCCGCACGAGCCTGTCCCCGCCCAGTTGGACCTCGTCGACGACGAGAGGGTGGCGCTGGTCGAGGAGGAAGCCGCGCGGGTCGGCCACCGCGGCCTGCCGGGTGGCGTCGTCGTCGAGCGACGTGTAGGCGCCGCCGCGTTCGGAGGCCACGAGCCGCGCCAACGTGGACTTGCCGGATTGCCGGGCACCGTGCAGTACCACGACCCGGTAGGCGTCCAAGGAACCTTCGATCCGTTGTCGCAGGTGCCTCGGAACGAGCGGCATGACCATGGCATGAGTCTAATCCACGGTTTTCCATCTGATTATCCGATAGTTTTCGACTCAACTAATCGGTGTTATTCGTATGAACTGATCCAGATTTTGCCGAGCGCCGGATCACTCCCCGGTCGCACGAACGGCCTGCTGGACGAGGGGCGACTCCACGAGGATCGACCGTGGCGGCCATCCGGTCAGGTCCCCAGGCGTGTCACAACTGCCGCGTAGGTTATGCGTATGGCTCGAGCAAGCTCACAGGGAGGAGCGGCGCTTTCTTGCCCCGGCCCGCCGCCCGCCGGGGATGATCCTCGTCTCCTGGTCCCCTCCGAGGAGCGTCTCGTGGCTGTAGCGGGCTGCATCCTTCGATCCTGCTCCTTGACCGACGTGTCCCGGCCCGAGCGATGGCTGCTGGATCGCGCGGCCGGCGCGGCCGACTGCGAAGCTCTCGCCGACGAGTTCCGCGGGCGGATCGCCGCGGGGAACGACCCTCTCGGTGATGCCTTTCTCGCGCTTCGGAGTCCCGCCGTGCGACGATCCTCGGGCGCCGTGTACTCACCGGGGCCAATCGTCGAGTCGATGGTGGCGTGGTTGAAGCGCGAGCCCGCCGTGGCGCGGGTCGTGGACCCCGGCGCCGGTTCGGGGCGGTTCGCACTCGCCGCCGGGAGGGCGCTCACCGGTGCACGGCTCGTGTGCGTCGAGACCGACCCGTTGGCCCGCCTGGTCCTGCGGGCCAACCTCATTGCGGCCGGTCTGGCGGATCGGTCAACCGTTGTGGCCGGCGACTACCGGCTGGTGCGGTTGGACGAGCAGGTCGGGCCGAGCGGACCGACGGCTTTCATCGGGAATCCGCCCTACGTCCGGCACCACCTCATCGACGGGCGCTGGAAGCAGTGGCTGGCTGCGGAGGCGGGTCGCCTCGGCCTGCCCGTCAGCGGGCTTGCCGGGTTGCACGTGCACTTCTTCCTGCAGACTGCTCTGCTCGCCTCGTCCGGCGATCTCGGCACGTTCGTCACGTCGGCCGAATGGCTGGACGTCAACTACGGCAAGCTCGTACGCGCTCTGCTTGTACGCCATCTCGGTGTGGAGTCGCTTCACCTGGTCGATCCATCGGTTCTGCCGTTCGGCGATGTCGCCACGACGGCGGTGATCACTTGCTTCAGAGTCGGTCGGGCCAGGCGCACCGTCGGCTTCCGGAAGGTCGCGACAATCGGCGAACTCGGCGCGCTGGAGCGAGGGCTCGGAGTCCGTCGGGACCGGTTGCAGTCGGCGTCCCGCTGGACCCCCCTCCTCGCGCCGCCGAAGCGGCCACCGGCTGGTTACGTCGAACTGGGCGAACTCTGCCGCGTCCATCGCGGCACAGTGACGGGCGCCAACGCCACGTGGATCACCGGTCGGGATGATGCAAGCCTCCCGGCGACAGTGCTGTTCCCGGCCGTGACCAGGGCGCGGGAACTGTTCGACGCCGGTGATCGCCTGAAGTCGCTCGACGGCTTGCGATGCGTGATCGATTTGCCCGAGAACCTTGATGATCTCGATCCTTCCGAGAGGCGTGTCGTGGAGCGGTTCCTGCGTGCCGCCCGTGCCGGCAACGTGCACGAGGGATACATCGCACGGCATCGAAAGTGCTGGTGGTCGGTCGGCCTCCGGCCTCCGGCGCCGATCATCGCCACCTACATGGCGCGCCGCCCGCCGGCTTTCGTCCGCAATCCTGTTGGTGCGCACCACATCAACGTGGCGCACGGGCTGTACCCGAGGCAGCCGATGTCCTCGACAGTCCTCGACCGGCTGGCGACGACCCTTTCGGCATCAGCCACGACCACCGGAGGCCGCATCTACGCCGGCGGGCTCACCAAGTTCGAGCCTGGCGAGATGGCCCGCTTGGCGGTCCCGAGCGTCGAACTCCTCGCCGCGAACGAGGTGGCCGCCTAGATGGTGCTGCCACCGCCTCGATGGACGAGCGCGCCGCCGCGGTCGGTGCCACAAGGTCTGCGGGCTGGGTGTGGGAGTAGCGCTCAGCCCCGGACGGCGGAACGGTCCTCGGCCGCGGCGGCTATGGCGGCGATGACGCGGCCGTAGCCGGTGCAGCGGCAGAGGTTGCCGGAGATGGCCTCGCGGATTTCCAGTTCGGTGGGTGCCGGGTTGACCGACAGCAGGTGATCGGCGGCCACGATCAGGCCGGGGGTGCAGAAGCCGCACTGCACGGCACCGTGGTCCACGAAGGCCTGCTGGACGTCGGTCAGTTCACCGTCGGTGCCGAGTCCCTCCACCGTGACGATGTCGCGCCCGACGGCGGCGGCCGCCAGCATCATGCACGAGCACACCGGCAGGCCGTCGGCCAGCACGGTGCACGATCCGCACTCGCCCTGGTCGCAGGCGTTCTTGGTGCCCGGCAGGCCGAGACGTTCGCGCAGCACGTACAGCAGGCTCTCGCCGGGCCAGGCGTCGGCCACATCGCGGTCGGAGCCGTTCACGTGCAGCGTGTAGTGCAGCGCGGCCTCGCCGCTCATGAGATCCCCTCCGCGGTCGCCGGGTGGGCCACAGCGGTTGCTGTTGCGGGCCGGTACGTCCGGCGGTTCGATGCCGCGCCGGCGGGGCGCGCGCCGCCGCTCATGAGAGAACCCTCGTCAGCGCTCGGCGGGCCATCACGGCGACGGCGTGGCGGCGGTATGCGGACGTGCTGCGGTGATCGTCGATGGGGCTGGCGGCCGCGGCCGCCAGTTCGCCGAATCGCGCCAGCACGTCCCCCGCCGGCGGTTCCGGGGAGTCCCAGTCCGCCGCGTCTGCTATCCACTCCTCGGCTTCGGTGGCTCGCACGGGCACCGGGGCCACCGAGCCCAGGGCAAGGCGCACACTCCGCCGTGCGCGGTCCAGGACCAGCGCCACAGTGGCCACCGAGATCACCATGGCGTTGCGGGTGCCGACCTTCAGGAACTCCTGCGGCCCGTCGATCACCGGCACGGTCACGCTGCGGATCACCTCGTCGGCCGCCAGCGTGTTCTGCTTGGGGCCGACGATCAACTCGTCGAGGCGCAGCTCGCGGGTGCCCCGCACCGAGCAGACGGTGATGCGGGCGTCGAGTGCCGCCAGCGGGGGCAGCGTGTCGCCGGCCGGCGACGCGGTGGCCAGATTGCCCCCGAGGGTTCCGGCGTTGCGGATCTGCGGAGAGCCGACGGTCCTCGCCGCCTGCGCGAGCGCCGGAACGTAGGCGGCGAACAGCGGGTGCTCCATCTCGGCGTAGGTCAACGCCGCGCCCATCTCGATGGAACCGTTGTGGCGCCGCCAGCCCGACAGCTCCGGGACGCGGTCGATGGCGATGACCGACGCGGGCCGCCGCCCGCTGTAGTTGACCTCCACCATGAAGTCGGTTCCGCCCGCGAGCAGGCTGGCCGACGGGTTGGCTGCCAGCAGGTCGCACACCTCTTCGAGAGACTCCGCGACGCGCACACTCATTGCACCATGATGCCTGTCGCAATGGTCGAACGCACGTCCGGAGGCGTATTCTTCGCGGGTTCAGGCATTCTCCGGCGCCCGATATCTGCCGGATTTGCCTGGTGGTACTATTCGCCTCCCGTGCCGAAGCGGCATCGGATCGCACTTGGACAGTCCCGCGCCCCGGCACCGGCGGCGGGTAGATCGGAGACGTCATGGACAACGTGGTACGGGCTGCTCTCGTACAGCAGGCATGGACCGGTGACGCGGACTCGATGGTCGAGGCGCACGTGGCCTCGGCTCGCGCCGCCGCCGAGCAGGGAGCGCAGGTCATCTGCTTCCAGGAGCTGTTCAACGGTCCCTACTTCTGCCAGGTGCAGGACGACTCGTTCTACGACACGGCCGAGGCGGTGCCCGACGGCCCCACGACGCAACTGGCCTGCGAGTTGGCCGCCGAGTTGGGCATGGTGATGGTCCTGCCTCTCTACGAGGAGGAGCAGTCCGGGGTGCTCTACAACACCGCCGCGGTCATCGACGCCGACGGCACGTACCTGGGCAAGTACCGCAAGACCCACATCCCGCAGGTGAAGGGATTCTGGGAGAAGTACTACTTCCGCCCCGGCAACCTCGGCTACCCCGTCTTCGACACTGCGGTGGGCAAGGTGGGGGTCTACATCTGCTACGACCGTCACTTCCCCGAGGGCTGGCGCGCGCTGGGTCTCGGTGGCGCACAGATCGTCTTCAACCCCTCGGCCACCAGCCGGGGCCTCTCGGCCTACCTCTGGAGGCTGGAGCAGACCGCGTCTGCGGCGGCGAACATGTACTACGTCGGGGCAATCAACCGGGTGGGCGTCGAGCCGCTGGGCGACAACGACTTCTACGGCACGTCGTACTTCGCCAACCCGCGCGGGCAGTTCGTGGGTGAACTGGCCTCGGACACCGATCCGGAGGTCATCGTCCGCGACCTGGACCTGGGTCTCATCGGCGAAGTCCGGAACCAGTGGGCGTTCTACCGGGACCGACGCCCCGACGCCTACGACTCGCTGGTGGCCGGTTAGCGCGCCGCACGTGCAGGAGGGAGAGGCTCGTGGCTGAAGAACTGCTCACCCGCCATCGCAGCGTGATGCCGAGTTGGCTCGCCCTGTACTACGAGGAACCAATCGAGTTGACCCGCGGCGAGGGCTGCCGGGTCTGGGACAGCGAGGGCCGCTGTCACCTGGACTTCTTCGGCGGGATCCTCACCACCATGACCGGCTACAACGTGCCGGAGGTGATCGACGCCATCCGGACACAGGCCGGCAAGATGCTCCACACCTCCACCCTGTACCTCATCGAGCCGATGGTGGCCCTGGCGGAGAGGATCGCCGGGCTCAGCGGCATTCCCGACGCCAAGGTGTTCTTCACCACCTCGGGCACCGAGGCCAACGACGCCGCTCTGCTGCTGGCCACCAACTACCGGGCCAGCCACCAGATCCTGGCGCTGCGCAACAGCTACCATGGCCGCTCCTTCAGCACCCAGGCCATCACCGGCAACCGCTTCTGGTCGGCCTCGCGCCTCTCGGGCCTGTCGGTCAACTTCGTGCACGGCGGCTACCGGATGCGCAGCCCGTGGCCCGACCACGACGACGAGTCGTACACCGCTGCCTGCACCCAGGACCTGCGCGAGGTCATCGACATGTGCACCACGGGCCACGTCGCCGCCCTGATCGCCGAGCCGATCCAGGGTGTGGGGGGCTTCGCGGCACCGCCCGACGGCTTCTTCGGCGCCATGGCCGAGGTGCTGGACGAGCGCGGGATCCTGTTCATCAGCGACGAGGTGCAGACCGGCTGGGGACGTACCGGTGATCACTTCTGGGGCTATGAGGCCCACGGCATCGTGCCGGACTTCTTGACCTTCGCCAAGGGCGTGGGCAACGGCCTGGCGCTGGGCGGCGTGGTGGCCCGTGGTGAACTCATGGACAGCCTTGGCGTCAACTCCATCTCCACCTTCGGCGGCAACCCGCTGGCGTCTGCAGGGGCGCTGGCCAACCTGGAGTACCTCCTGGACCACGATCTGCAGACCAACGCCGCGAAGATGGGCAACCGCCTGCGCCTCGGTCTCGAGCCCGCCGCCGAGCAGACGCCGGAGATTGCCGAGATGCGTGGCCGCGGCCTGATGCTGGCGATGGAGTTCAACCATCCGGGCGGGCGCGAACCGCACGCGGCCGCCGCAGCGGCCGTGCACGAGGGGGCCCACCGGCGCGGCCTGCTGATCGGCAAGGGCGGGCTCTACGGGAACGTCCTGCGCATCGCCCCACCCCTGTGTGTCTCCGACGCCGAGATCGACGAGGCCGTCGAGATCCTGACGGCGGCGGCGGCGGATCTGCGCTAGAGCAGGGGGAGGGCCGGTAGCCGCCGCGACCGGATTGCACATGGGGCGACGCCCCGCCGAACACTGAACAGGAGGACGCCATGCGCACGCTCATCGCCGACGGGACCGTCGTCAGCGCCACGGGACGCGTCCGGGCCGATGTGGTGGTGTCGGGGGAGGTGATCGAGGCGGTCGTCGCTCCCGGCAGCGAGATCGCCGAGAGCCTGCGCCGCAGTGGGGATGTCCACGTCATCAACGCGGCCGATCGGTACGTGGTGCCCGGCGGCGTCGACGTCCACACACACATGGAGCTGCCCTTCGGCGGCACCTTCGCCTCGGACACCTTCGAGACCGGCACCCGGGCCGCCGCCCACGGCGGCACCACCACCATCGTCGACTTCGCGGTGCAGCGCGAGGGCGAGGACGTGCGTGAGTGCCTCGACGCCTGGTTCGCCAAGGCCGAGGGGCAGTGTGCCATCGACTACGGCTTCCACATGATCATGGGCGGCATCGACGAGCGGTCGCTCAAGGAGATGGACACGCTCATCAACGACGGCATCACCAGCTTCAAGCTGTTCATGGCCTACCCGGGCGTGCTCTACAGCGACGACGGCAAGATCCTGGCGGCCATGCAGCAGGCCCACCACAACGGTGGCCTCATCATGATGCACGCCGAGAATGGCATCGCCATCGACGTCATCGCCGCGCAGGCCGCCGCCCGGGGCCAGACCGACCCGGTGTACCACGGCATCACGCGGCCGCCCCGCCTGGAGGGCGAGGCCACCTACCGCGCCATCCAGCTGGCGCTGGTGGCGGGCACGCCGGTGTACTTCGTGCACCTGTCGGCATCCGAGGCTCTGACGCACGTGGCGGCCGCCCGCAACGAGGGCTACAACGTCTTCGCCGAAACCTGCCCCCAGTACCTGTACCTCAACCTGGAGGAGCATCTCGGGGCGCCCGGTTTCGCCGGCGCCGGCTACGTGTGCTCGCCGCCGCTGCGAAGCCGCCACGAGACCCATCACGCCGACCTGTGGCGGGGTCTGCGCACCAACGACCTGTGTGTGGTGTCCACCGATCACTGCCCGTTCTGCATGAAGGAGCAGAAGGAACTGGGGCGCGACGACTTCCGTCTCATCCCCAACGGGCTCGGCGTGGTGGAGCACCGCATGGACCTCATCTACCAGGGCGTGGTGCAGGGCGAGTTGTCCCTGGAGCGCTGGGTGGAGACCTGCGCCACCACCCCGGCGCGCATGTTCGGGCTGTACCCCCGCAAGGGCAGCATCACGCCGGGCGCCGATGCCGACGTGGTCATCTACAACCCCAACTCCACCAGCCGCATCAGCGCCGAGACGCATCACATGAACATGGACTACTCGTGTTTCGAGGGCTTCGAGATCGCCGGGGCGACCGAGACGGTGCTGTCGCGGGGCCGGGTGGTCGTCGACGGCGGCAACTACCTGGGCAGCCGAGGCGACGGCCAGTACCTGCGGCGCAGCCTGTCGCAGTACCTGCTGTGACCCGGGGCGGCGCAGCCGGCCGGACGGGAATCGAGGAACGACCAATGAGCACGGAGCGGACATGAATCGGATTCATCACTGGATCGACGGCCAACTGACGCCCGGGACCGGCGAGCGGTGCGGCCCCGTCTTCAATCCGGCCACAGGCGCCCAGACCGGTGAGGTGGACTTCGCCACCGTCGCCGAGGTGGACGCCGCGGTGGCCTCGGCGCGTGAGGCGTTCGCCTTCTGGCGGGAGGTGCCGGTGGGCCGGCGCAGCGAGATCCTGTTCCGCTACCGGGACCTGGTGGACCGCCACCGCACCGACATCGCCCGGCTGCTCACCGCCGAGCACGGCAAGGTTCTGGCCGACGCGGCGGGCGAGGTGAGCCGCGGGCTGGAGAACATCGAGTTCGCCTGCGGGGTGGGGCAGCTGCTGAAGGGCGAGCACACCGAGCAGGCCTCCAGCGGCGTGGACGTGTACTCCATCCGCCAGCCGCTGGGTGTCGTGGCGGGGATCACCCCGTTCAACTTCCCGGCGATGGTGCCCATGTGGATGTACCCCAACGCCATCGCCTGCGGCAACACGTTCGTGCTGAAGCCCTCGGAGAAGGACCCCTCGGCGCCGCTGTTCACGATGGAACTGCTCGCCACCGCCGGGCTGCCGCCGGGCGTGGTGAACCTCGTGCAGGGCGACAAGGTGGCCGTGGACCGCCTGCTGGCCCATCCCGACGTCGCCGCGGTCAGCTTCGTGGGCTCCACGCCGGTGGCGCGGGCCATCTACGAGACCGGCACCGGCTGTGGCAAACGGGTGCAGGCACTCGGCGGCGCCAAGAACCACATGATCGTGCTGCCCGACGCGGACGTGGAACTCGCCGCCGACGCCGCGGTGAGCGCCGCCTACGGGTCCTCCGGCGAGCGCTGCATGGCGATCTCCGCCGTCGTGGCGGTGGGCAGCGTCGCCGAGCCGCTGGTTGCCGCCATCGACGCCCGCCTCGACAAGATCCGCATCGGCGACGGCCTCGAGGACCCCGACGCCGAGATGGGCCCGCTGATCACCGCCGAGCACCGCGACCGTGTGGCGGGCTACATCGACAGCGGCCGGGCCGACGGCGCCGCCGTGGTGCGCGACGGGCGTCCCGACGCCGCCAACCTCGACGGCTGGTTCCTGGGCCCCTCGCTGCTGGACCACGTCACCCCGGACATGGCCTGCTACCGCGACGAGATCTTCGGGCCGGTGCTCAGTGTGCTGCGGGTCGCCGGCTACGACGAGGCGGTGAGTCTCGTCAACGACAACCCGTGGGGCAACGGCGCCGCCATCTTCACCCGGGACGGCGGCGCGGCGCGGCGCTTCGGTTTCGAGGCCGGAGCGGGCATGGTGGGCATCAACGTGCCGATCCCCGTGCCTGTGTCCTACTACTCCTTCGGCGGCTGGAAGGGTTCGCTGTTCGGCGACACGCACATGTACGGCCCCGAGGGCATCCACTTCTACACCCGCGCCAAGGTCGTCACCAGCCGCTGGCCCGACCCTGCGACCAGCAGCGTCGACCTGGGCTTCCCGCGGAACCGCTGAG
>JAPONU010000292.1 GCA_026713745.1 bacterium | reverse complement strand
TTGACGAGCTGGCCCACCTCCCGAGCGCGTGCCGTGTCCCGCTCCTCGTACTCCACACCGAGATACAGGTATCCCTCCTCATCGACGATCGGCGTGGCGTCGATGTCGTCGCCCGCCCAGAATCGGAAGACCTGTTGGGGCGTGACGCCCTCGGCGAGCCCCGAGATGTCCCAGCCCGTCACGAGCCCGCCCGAGTTGGCGAAGTAGAGGGTGTTCTCCCAGATGGCCGGAGAGGATTCGATCGCCACGTTGAAGTGGCCCGCATCGGACTCGGCCAGATCCGCCAGCAGTTGGTCGTCCCAACCCGCCCAGTGGAACAGCAACTCGGGCGCCACGGTCACGAGGCCGTCGGCGTCGTAGCCCCGGTTCAGGCGGATGACGAAGAACCGGCTGTTCTCCCCGCCCAGGAAGAGATAATCGTCGATCACGAGCGGGCTGGAGTCCCAGTCGTCGTTCCACAGGGTGGGCGACACGTCGTAGGCACCCAGCCGCCACAGTTCGATCGGCTCGGCTCTGTCGAAGGCCACGATCCGGAAGTAGTTGTCGCGAGATCCGAGGTACGCCAGCGGGTACTCGTCCGGATCGATCGTGACCGAGGTCTTGATGAGGTCTCCGGTCTCGAAGGGCGGGAGCAGTTGCCGGCCAGTGGCGGCGTCGAGGAAATGGACGTGATTGTCGAATGCGCCGAACACCAGCCAGGTGCGCCCGTTGCGTTCGAAGACGGCAGGCTGGCGGTCCAGCCCGTGCCGCACCACCGGACGATCTCGCCGTGATAGCTGGACTCGGCGCACATGTCGCTGTTCTGCGGGTACCGCCAGAGCATCCGCGGGTTGGTCGGCACCGGGCCCGTTCCGTACCAGCTGCGGGTCGGCGAACCGCGGAAGGTCAACACGCCCTGTGTCGTGCCGGCGGGAGGCCGGCCGAAGGATGCGCCGTCCACCCAGGTCGGCGGCTCGGGCGGCGGGGCAGGGTCCGGCGGTGTCCCGGGCGATTCCGGCGGGGGAACGGGCGCGGAGGTTGCCGGCAGTTGGGGGGGGGGACCGGCAGCGGGGCAGGGTCGGGCGCCGGCGGCGGGTCGTGTGTGGAGCCGGCGGGCACCTCCCCCGCGCGCTCTGTGGTGCCGATCAGCAGAACCGGCAATACGAGGGCAACGAGCGCCGAGAGCCCGAGCAGCGTGACACGCGCCGGGGCGGCGCGTGACGAGGTGTCCACCGAACCGCGAGTGTGCCGCACTCAGGCGGCGGCGTCAGATCGAGGCTTGCGCGGTTGTACGGAACGCCCGGGTGAGCAGGGGCGTCGGGGCCGGCTCGGGGGCCGGCGGGGGATCCTCGGGCCGGGATCCGTCGGCGGGTTCGGTGACGGACGGCGCCGGTTCCGGAGCGGAACTCTCGGTGCCGGAGCGTTGCCGGTTGGCACGGGACCGCTGGTCCGAGAGCACCCAGCCGACCGGTGGCCGGAACCGGTTGGCGTGCGCCGAGCACATGGGCAACCCGCGCCACGCCCTTCCTTCGATGTCCACGAGCCAGGCCGCGGTCACGCGGGCATCGAAGAGGAGCAGTGCTGTTGCGGGCTCGGGACACAGCATGTGGGCACAGCCGATCGCGTCGCGGGCCCCGTTACGGGCCGACGTCACAGCAGGCTCGGTCACGATTGCGGCCGCTCCACCTCCGGGGTGGATTCCGTCCATACACCAAACGTACTGCCGGGACACGCCCGACCGGGGGATTTGTACACACCGTTACGAGATCCCCTAGTTGCCGCGACGGTACGTGTAGGCTTTGCAGCATGTCTCGAACTGGTTCTCGCAGGCGTTTCGCCCTGATCGGACTCACCGTCGCGCTTGCTTTGGTGCTCACTTCGTGCTTCGGCGAAGACGAAGGGGCCGGCGAATCGCCCACCACCACGGAGCGAACGGTGACGCCGCCTCCCGCGACTGATCCGACGACAACGACGCCAGGGATCGTCACACCGACCACCCGGCCGCCCGTCACGTCGACCACCGCGACGCCGGATCCCGTCACGCCGACCACCGCGACGACTGTGGCGACTCAACCCCCCGATGTAGGCGAGGACGGCATTGTGCTCTACACGGTGGAGCCGGGCGACACCCTGTTCAGCATCGCCCAGCGGTTCGGCGTCACCCTCGACGCCCTTACCGAGGCCAACAACATCAGCAATCCCGATGTCATCTTCGAGGGCGACACCCTGACAATCCCCCTCGCCGGCGGGTAGCGGAGCCGGGACGGTGTCACCGTCTTGACGCTGTTGACTCCCCGCCGGCAAACCGGTCGTGTCGATTACCCGGATCACTCCCGGTTGACTAAGTTCGTGCGAGTGCTGCACAAGTCTCTTCTCAGGCGAGTCGCCTTTGCCGGACTCCTAGCCGGATTGGCACTGACCGTCACCGCGTGCTTCGGCAACGGCGACGACACCGACGGTCCGACCACCGACACCGGCGGAGCCGGCAGCAACACCGTCGTCACGCTGGCGCCACCGACAACACCGGTGACACCGGCGACCGGAGTCGTCCAGCAGCCCCCCGTCCTGCCACCGGAACCGCCGCCCCCGACTCCTGCCACAACTCAGCCGGAGCGGGAAATCGGCACCCAACTCACCTACACGATCCAACCGGGCGACACCTTGTTCAGCATCGCCGGGCAGTTCGGCGTCACTCTCGACGACCTCGTGGTGCTGAACAACATCGAGAACCCCGACAGCATTCGCGCCGGCGACGATCTGGTCATCCCACCCCCCGGGTGACCGGATTCCGTGCACCGGTATTGCCCGGCGGACGGACATCCACCACCCCGGCGGAGGGTCTGCATACAATCCCGCGCCGGTGAAGACAGCGGACGGCGCCGACGCCGGAACCGGCACCGTGGACGGAGAATCCGGCCTGACGGTCATGGCCTGCGGGGTCTGCGACGTCACGTGGCGGGGCCGGCTCGGCGACAGTTGCTGGGCCTGCGGCATCTCGGCGCACACCGCCAAAGCGCCTCCGCTCCAGGTCAAGATTCCGGCGCCGGCCTAGCCGGTTCGAAGACCGGTCAAGGCTCCGGGCCCCCGGCTGTTCAGTACCCTGATACGGCGAAGTGAGCAGCGTCTACGTCCGTTACCTGCTTCCGGCGCTGGTTGTCGCCGCAAGCGCGGTACTGGCCCTCGCCGGCCGGCGCCGGCGCGGGCGCAACAGGGCGGTCGTGGAGCACTCGCACCGCATCGTCGATGCGACACACCCGCCGGCCCCTGTCGACCCCGCCTCCGAGCAGGCCTGGCGGCGGCTGCACGGAAGCGTGCTCGATGACTGGATGGCCGCACACGAGCAGAACCTCGACCGGGCCAGCCGGGATGATTTCAGCGGAGCGCAGGCCGCTCTGGAGTTCTCCGACGCGGCGACCTCGGATCATCTCGACACCGCCGTCGCCGCTCATCCCAACCCGCGGCGGCGCGCCGAGCTCAGCGCCCTGCGGGCTGCGGCCCGGTCCACGCTGGTTGCGCTCGCCCAAGGCGACTACGAGCGGGCGCGGCACCACCACCTCGTCTACTGCGACTACAGGAACCTCTGGCGAAAGCACGCGCCGACCACCGACGACGCCGGCGGCTCCTGAGACGGGTTCGGCTCCTCAGCGCTGCGACGCTGCGAAGGCCGCCGCCACCGCCTCGGCAATGGCGGCCATGCCGTCGCCGGTTGGGTGCACACAGTCGAATGAACTGATCCACGACCCCGGCGGGTCCTCCTCGGAGCAGTAGGCCCGCACCTGCACCCCGAGGAAGGTCTCGATCGGCTCCCGAAGCCAACCGGGTCCGAGCGCGTCGCCCGCCTCGTGGCCGTCGAACAACCGAGCCACGTCAACCAGTTGCACGCGCGGTCCGTGACGGGCCGCCGCCTCGGCGAGGGTCCGGTTCAAGGCATCGTGCACGATGCCCCCGAGTTCGACGAAGCAGTCACCGCGGCAACCCTGAAGTCCCACGGGCTTCGCCGCCGTGGGGTTGTAGTAGTTCGTGAGCACGATGCGGGCATCGGTGCGATCCACGAGTTCGTCCAGCAGATATCCCACGCCGCCTGCGACCACGTCGAGACGTCGGTCCAGCTCTGCCCGATCCAACTCGCCGCCGGCGAAAACCGCAAGATCCACGACGCCCACCTCGTTGGCTCCGACCGTGAGGGTCACATAGCCCGGGTTGAGGTGGATCGCCCAGTCCAGCTGACTCCAGCCGGCCTCGCCGAAATCCTCCGGCGCGCCCGGTGGCGGCCAGGTCGGCGAGTCCCGGACGTCGCCGGCGGAGCTGCCGGCGCAGGCAGCCAGGACGACGTTCGCCTCGCTGCGGGGAACCTTGCCCGAGCCGATCAGGCGATCCATGACCCGCCCCGGGTACGCGTCGGCGGGCGCGCGCCAGCAGGGGTCACCCAGGAGGGCGTCGGTCAGGTCGAGACCGAACCCCGCCGCCACCGAGTCGCCCAGCCCCACGAGGGTGTGCCGGCGAGGGGGATGCCGGGACACGAAGGTGATGCCGGCGGTCGTCGTGGCGCCGGCGTCGTCGGTCGCCGATACCTCCACCCGCCACGTCCCCGCCACAGGAGGCGTCCAGGAGAACCCAGGATTGGCTCCGCCTGCGGCTGCAAACCCCGGCGGTGAACGGAGCCAGGCGACCCCCGTCACCGTGCCGTCGGGATCGCCGACCACCAGCCGGGCGTCAAGCCTGTCACCCACCTGCCGCACGAAGGTGTCCGCGGCGATGACCGGCGGCTGGTTCGGGGGCTGCGTGGGTGGCGTCGGCGTCGCGGGGGTTCCGGCAATGGCATCCGGCACGACATTCCCATTGCCCGGGCAGCCGGTCGCCGCCAGCGAGAGCACTGCCAGCACCACGACAACCAGCAGCAGGAAGGGGCCGCGCGGTACGAGGATCCGCCACCCGGTTGTATTCCTCTTGGGCCGCGCTAGCCTGATTGCCGACAAAATGGGTCTGGAATTACTGGTCACGTGACCACCGACCAAGGAGGACACAGCAGCATGACTGTGCAACTGGGGGATGTCGCCCCCGACTTTACGGCAGACACGACTGAGGGCACCATCAACTTCCACTCCTGGAAGGACGGAAGTTGGGCCGTGCTTTTCTCCCATCCCAAGGACTTCACGCCGGTCTGCACAACCGAGTTGGGCTACACCGCCAAGCTCCGGAGCGAGTTCGCGGCGCGCAACGTGAAGGTCATCGGCCTCTCCTGCGACTCCGTGGAGGACCACCGGGCGTGGTCCCAGGACATCCTCGACACCCAGGGGATCTCACCCAACTTCCCGATGATCGGCGACCCCGACGCCACCGTGGCCAACCTCTACGGCATGATCCACCCCAACGCCAACGACACCATGACGGTCCGCTCGGTCTTCGTCATCGGCCCCGACAACCTCGTGAAGCTGATGATCACCTACCCGGCCAGCACCGGGCGCAACTTCGACGAGGTGCTGAGGGTCGTCGACTCCCTGCAGCTCACGGCCAACCACAAGGTGGCCACCCCGGTGAACTGGCAGCAGGGTGACGACGTCATCATCGTGCCGGCGCTCAGCAACGCCGAGGCCGCCGAGCGGTTCCCCGGCGGCTGGGACGAGCAGAAGCCGTACCTGCGGGTGGTTGCCCAGCCAACCGGCTGAGCGCGCGACCCTTCGCTCCAACCGCCACGCCCCCGGGCCGAGCCCGGGGGCGTGGCGCGTCCGGGTACACCGACACCCCACCGGCCCCTGCAGCGGGCACACAACTAATGAAGATCTAGTGATATTTCTTACTTCAAACTCAAGGTAATTTCTTTGTAAGAGCGGCGTGGGGCCAAAGACCCCGCCGGTAGGATCGCCCACGTCCGCAGCGATCGAGCGTGGAGGGTGAGTGGTGGCAGGAAACGGGCAACGACCGGCGAGTTCCGCTGCGGCGGCGCGTGCCGTGGGGGCCGTGAAGATCTACGGCAGCGGCGAGACCGAGGTGCGCGCCCTCGACGGCGTCGACGTGACCTTCGACTCGGGGCAGTTGACCACCATCATGGGTCCCTCCGGATCGGGCAAGTCGACGCTCATGCACTGCATGGCCGGGCTCGACGCACTCACCGACGGGCAGGTCTTCATCGGCGACACGGCGCTCGGAACTCTCAGCGAGCGCGATCTGACCCTGCTGCGGCGCCGGGACGTCGGCTTCATCTTCCAGGCGTACAACCTGCTCCCCACTCTCAACGCGCTGGAGAACATGACGCTGCCCATCTCCCTGGCCGGCGACGACCCCGACGACGCCTGGTTGACCGAGGTGGTGGACGCCGTCGGTCTGGGTGACCGCCTGACGCATCGCCCGAACGAGCTCTCCGGTGGGCAGCAGCAGCGAGTGGCGGTGGCACGGGCGCTCGTGAGTCGCCCCCGCATCATCTTCGCCGACGAGCCCACGGGGAACCTGGACTCGCGGACCGGGGCCGAGGTCCTGGAGTTCCTGCAGCGGGCATCGCAGCAACTGGGCCAGACAATCGTGATGGTGACCCACGACGCCGGGGCGGCCAGCTACAGCGACAGGATCGTGTTCCTCAACGACGGCCGGGTCTCCGACGAGATGAGAGAGCCGACCGTCGACGGTGTGCTCGACAAGGTCAGGACCCTTGGTGCCTGAAGGTTTGGGCCGGGGTCGCCGGGGCACCGGCGCGCCGCGCTCGAGAGGCTGAATCGCCGCCATGTTCCTGCTTCGACTCACGCTCAAGAACATCGCCGCCAGGAAGTTCCTGTTCCTGGGCACGGCGTTGAGCGTCGTGCTGGGTGTCGCCTTCGTGGTGGGCGTCTTCATCGTGACCGACAGCCTGCGCGCCACCTTCGACGACATCGCCGACGACATCGCCGGGTCGATCGACCTGAGGGTTCGCAGCGAGATCGAGTTCGGTGATCGACTGAACGCGCCGGAGGTGGACCCCGCGCTGGCCGAGGGGATCGCCGGAGTCGACGGGGTCGCGGCGGTCACCGGTGGCGTCGCCGCCTGGAACGTGGTCATCATCGACTCCGAGGGCGAGCCACTGGCGTCCCTGGGTCCGCCCCAGTTCGGCGTGAGTTGGTCCGACGCGGAGAACCTCACCGAGCTGTTCCTGGCCGAAGGTCGGCCGCCGGCCGGTCCCGGCGAGTTCGCCACCAACTCCCGGACCGCCGAGTTCGGCGACCTCCGGATCGGCGAGACGTACCGCGTCAGCCTCCCCGAGGGCACGCGCGCCTTCGAGCTGGTGGGAACGGTCAACTGGGCCGACCCGGACGAGGACCAGTCACAGGGCGTGCAATTCTCCGTCTTCGATCTGGCCACCGCCACGGAACTGCTGAACGGCGGAGGGGGCTGGGACGAGATCCTCGTGGACGTCGACCGGGAGTCCGACATCGGTGCCGTCGCCGCCGCGCTCAAGCAGACACTGCCGCCGGGACTGGAGGTGCTGACCGTCGAGGAGGTGGCCGAGGAGCAGAGCGCCGAATTCGACACGTTCATCACGATCTTCCAGAACATCCTCCTGGCGTTCGCCGTCATCACGCTCGTGGTGTCGGCGTTCCTGGTGAACAACGTGTTCTCCATCGTCATCGGCCAGCGAATCCGCGAGTTGGGCCTGCTGCGGGTCGTCGGCGCCACAGGAATCCAGATCCGGCGCTCGGTGCTCGGCGAGGCGGCCACCGTCGGTCTGATCGCAACCGGGCTCGGCCTGGCCGGGGGTATCGGCATCTCCGCGGCGCTGAAGGCCATATTCGGCGCCCTCGGCGGCGAGTTGCCCATCGATCCGCTGCTGCTGACGGGACGCACGGTGGGCGTGGCCTTCGCCGTCGGTGTGGGCATCACCGTGCTGGCCGCGCTCTCGCCGGCGCTCAAGGCCCGTCGGATCACACCCGTGGAGGCTCTGCGGGAGGACGCCCGCCTCTCCAGCCCACCTGTCGCCCGGCGCCCCGTCGTGGGCAGCGTGGCTCTGATCGCAGGCGTGGCGTTGCTGGCGCTGGGCCTGGCCGGCGACTGGCCGACGCTCATCCCGCTGGGGCTGCTCGCCGCGATACTCGCCAACTGGGGGGGCAAGCGGATCGTCTGGTGGGCGGGGCGCCTGGCGGTGGCCGCCGTCGGGCTGGCGCTGCTCCTCACCGCAGTCTTCGCCGATCTCGACACGACGCATCTGCTGGTGGCCCTCTCGATCGGCGTGCTGACGGTGTTCGTCGGCATCAACATGACCAGCCCCCTGTTCGCACGACCGATGGCCCGAGCGCTGGGCGCTCCGCTGGCACGCATCGACGGCATGCCGGGGCACCTGGCGCGCCAGAACGCAGCCCGCAGCCCGCGTCGCACGTCCTCCACGGCGGCGGCCCTCATGATCGGGCTGGCGCTCGTGGTGACCGTGAGCGTCGTGGCCGATTCTTTGAAGAGCAGCGTCGCGAACGTGCTCGACGAGCAGGCGAACGCCGACTGGTTCCTCTGCATCGGCGACTGCAACGACCAGTTCAGCGGGTTCAGCCCCCGCCTCGGAACAGATCTGGAAGCGCTGCCGGAAGTCGGCTCGGTGGCGACATACCGCTGGCTGAGCAGCGCCTTCCGCACTCCCGCCGACGACACCGTGCACGGGCTGATGTCGGTGAACACCACCGAACTCGACGCGCACGTGGACGTGGACCCTGTCGACGGAGAGGTGAACGACCCGGCCTTCGGCGAGATACTCGCCCATGTCGACCAGGCCACCGAGTACGGGCTCTCCGTCGGCGACAGCCTCGAGGTCGAGGTTCTGGGGGGCGAGCGAGTCACCTGGACCGTTGCCGGCATCTACTCCGACGACGCCATCGTCGGTCCGTGGGTGGTGTCGCCGGATACGTGGCATCGGTACTTCGACACAAACGTCGACCAGTTCGTATCGGTCCTCAACGCCGACGGGGTGGGCGAGGAGGCCGCACGGGCAGCCATCTCCACCTCGGCGGCCGACTACCCGCAGGTGACCGTACGCTCCCGCGCCGAGTTCCGCGACAGCGCCGCCGACAACATCGACCAGGCGCTGATCGTAGTGAACGTGTTCCTGGGCCTGTCGCTGGTGATCGCCGTGCTGGGGATCGTGGCGACGCTGGCGCTGTCCGTGGTCGAACGCACGCGGGAGTTGGGCCTGCTCCGCGCCGTCGGCATGACACGTGGTCAGATGCGCCGCATGGTCTGCTGGGAGGGCCTCGTTGTGGCCACGTTCGGAGGGATCCTGGGCACCGTCCTCGGCGTGGCGTTCGGCGCCCTGGCGACGGACATCATCCCGGACTCGGTGGTGAGCACGCTCTCG
>JAPONU010000291.1 GCA_026713745.1 bacterium | reverse complement strand
GGGCAGCTACGTGGCGATGGACCAGATCGCCTCGTACTTCGCCAAGGGTGTCCAGTTCACCGACGAGTTGCGGCCCTACTACTCCGACGCCGACGGCAACGCCGTGCAGTTCTCGATCCCGTTCATCGTGACGCCGGAGGATCTGGCCGACGAGTGCCAGCCGGGTCGTGGCCCGTACCCGAACCCGACGGATCCCCGGTGGACCGATTACGTCGAGTTCTTCCAGGCACGCTGGGCGGCCGAGTACAGCAACATCGGCTGACCGGAATCAAACCAACCCGTGGCGGGCGACCGTAACGGGTACAGAACACATGTCGGAGGGGGACGCGGCCACAGCGGCTGCGTCCCCCTCCGCCGTTGTGGGGCGCCTCGTGTCCCGCGACTAAGTTGCTGGGGCCGTACGACCGAGGAGGCGCTGGCATGAGCGACGATACGGCCAACGTGAGCGGCGGAGAAGCCGCCACGCCCACCGAGACGACCACTACTCCCGCGGTCGGCTCGCGCCGGATCGATCTACGGGACTTTCTGGCTCGCTACGGGCTGCTGGTGGTCTTCGCCGCCGTCGTGCTGGTGTTCAAGTTCCTGGACCGGGAGGTCTTCCTCACCCAGAACCACGTCCAGAACGTGCTGTTCCTGCCGTCGTCGTTCGTGCCGCTGCTCGTGCTGGCGACGGCCCTCACATTCGTGCTGTCGATGGGCGACTTCGACCTGTCCTTCGGCAGCATGGTGGGTCTGTCGGGCGCCACCGCAGTGGCCCTCATGGTCAACTTCGGCCAGCCTGTATGGGTTGCGATACTGGCTGCCCTCGGCGTGGGTGCGGCGGTCGGTCTGTTCAACGGCTTCCTCATCTCCTATGTGGGGGCCTCGTCGTTCGTCATCACCCTGGCCGGGTTGGTGGGGCTGAAGGGCATCGAGCAACTCTGGACGAGCAACCGCTCCATCACCATCCCGGTGGGGGATCAGCCGTTCTTCGTGGACCTGGCCCGGAACGTGGAGTTCTGGGATCTGCGCCGGCCGGTCTACATCGCCTTCGCCATCGTGGCCGTGGCGTGGATCGTGATGGACCGCACCGAGGTCGGGCGCTACATGTACGCCATCGGGGGCAACTCCGAGGCCGCCCGCCTGGCTGGCATCCCGGTGGCGCGGGTGCGCCTGCTGGGGTTCGTGATCGTGGCGCTGCTGGCCTCGCTGATCGGCATCCTGCTCACCGCCGGGATCTCGGGCATCCGCCTGAATCTGGGCGATGCCTTCCTGCTGGACGCCTACGCAGCGGTGTTCCTGGGGGCGGCGGTTTTCCGGCCCGGGCAGTTCAGCATCCCGGGCACCATCGTGGGGGCGTTGTTCCTGCGTGTCATCGAGGTTGGGCTGCTGGCGTTGCAGATCTCCAACGCCTGGATCAACATCACCAAGGGAGTGATCCTGATCTTCGGCGTGCTCGTCAGCCAGATCATGCTGCGCCGCAAGTGACGGGACCGACGGCGTGAGCGCCACCGCAACAGCCCCCGCCACAGCCACCGGCGACGTCTTCCTGGAGGTCCAGGGGCTGGTCAAGGACTACCCCGGCGTGCGCGCCGCCGACGGGGTCTCGCTGGCCATCCGACCGGGCGAGGTGGTCGGTCTGGTCGGCAAGAACGGCGCCGGCAAGAGCACCGTCATCAAGATCCTGGCTGGGGCCACCGCCCCCGACGAGGGGCGGATCCTGCTCGACGGCAGCGAGATCCACCTGCACAACCCTCACGATGCAACCATGCTCGGGCTGTCGTTCGTGCATCAGGAGCTCTCGATCGTGCCCGACCTGTCGGTGGCGGAGAACGTGGAGTTGGGACTGGGCTATCCCCGCCGGGCCGGTGTTCTGGTGGACTTCGGCAAGCTGCGCCGGCAGTCCCGCGAGGTCTTGGCGCGCCTGGGCGGCGGTGTCGAGCCCGACGTGGCCATTCGCACGCTTCCGGTGGCGCAACAGCGGCTGGTGATGATCGCCCGCGCCCTCGTGACACAGGCACGGCTGGTCGTGCTGGACGAGCCGACTGGGTCGCTCACCGACGAGGAAACCAGTCATCTGTTCGCCGTCATCGGTGACCTGTCGGCCTCGGGCGTGGCGGTGGTGTACGTCTCGCACCGCCTCGAGGAGATCCTGAACATCACCGACCGCGTCGTCGTGATGCGTGACGGAACTGTCGTGGACGACCGGCCCACCGAGATGTTCGACACCCGCACGCTCATCGAGGAGATCACCGGCGAGGACGCAAGCGAGACCGCACTGCAGCGCCGCCGCACCCACGGCATCGGCGGACCGCCCGACACCCCGATCGTGCTCGAGGTGACTGACGTGGAGGTGGCCGGGCAGATCCACCATGCCTCCTTCAGCATCCGCACCGGCGAGATCCTCGGCGTGGCGGGCCTGGTGGGGGCCGGACGCACCGAGCTGATGCGGGCCGTGTTCGGCGCTGACCACCGCACCGGCGGGGTGATCCGTCTCCACGGCGAGCAGGTCACGATCCGGAAGCCTTCCGATGCCATCGCCGCCGGGATGGTCCTGTTGCCGGAAGACAGGCGCAACCAGGGCCTCATCCGGGACTTCAACGTGCGCCGCAACATCACGCTGGGCACCCTCGCCAGGTTCCGCTTGGCGCGCCACCTGCCGATGCCGTCCGCGCCCAAGGAGCGCGATGCCTCCCTGGCGGCCGTGCGCGACCTCGACATCAAGACTCCCTCGGATCTGACGCCGGCTGCCTGGCTATCGGGCGGGAACCAGCAGAAATTGGTCTTGGCCCGCTGGTTGCGCTCGGGCGCCTCGGTCCTGATCTTCGACGAGCCCACCCACGGCATCGACGTCGGGGCCAAGGAGGAGGTCTACGGCCTCATGGAGCAGCTGGCCGCCGAAGGCAAGGCGGTGGTGTTCATCTCCTCGGAGTTCGGCGAGCTGGTGGGGGTCTGCCACCGGGTCATCGCCATGCGCGAGGGCGAGATAGTTGGCGAGGCCGTCGGCGACGAGATCACCGAGGCCCGGCTGCTGGAGCACTGCTACGGCCACAGCCCCGACGCCACCCTGGCCGGCACCGACGAACTCTGAGGATCCTTCCCGGTCGTGACTCCCGCGTTCGGTCGAACCGGTCCGGGCCGGAATCGGCTCTGCGGTCGTCGTCCGGTGGGGGCGGCGGTGGCCGTCGTCGGGAGCGTCTGACGAAACCGCTCCACCGGCCGGCCCCGGCGCCCCCACCCTCGGCGGGTCGCCTGTCCGGGTCGCCGCCCGGCGTGGGTAGCGTGAAGGCGTGGAGGTCGCAGACTCGATCCTCGACCTCATCGGGAACACGCCGCTGGTGCGGATGCGGCGGGTCCTCGCCGGGGTCCCGTGTGACGTGCTGGCCAAGCTGGAGATGCTCAATCCCGGCGGCAGCGTGAAGGACAGGCCTGCCGTGGCCATGATCGACGCCGCCGAGCGGGATGGCCTGCTGGCCCCTGGCGGCACCATCATCGAGCCCACCTCGGGAAACACCGGCGTGGGGCTGGCCATGGTGGCGGCGCGGCGCGACTACCGCTGCATCTTCGTCATGACCGACAAGGTCAGCGAGGAGAAGGTGCAACTCCTGCGGGCCTACGGTGCGGAGGTGGTGATCTGCCCGGTGGCGGTCGCCCCCGACGATCCCGACTCGTACTACTCCACCGCCGAGCGCCTCGTGGCGGAGACTCCCGGCGCCTACCGGCCCAACCAGTATTTCAACCAGGTCAACCCCCTGGCCCACGAGCGCTCCACCGGGCCCGAACTGTGGCGCCAGACCGGCGGGCGCATCACGCACTTCGTGGCGGGGGCCGGCACCGGGGGCACCCTGGCCGGGGTGGGCCGCTACCTCAAGGCGCAGAATCCGGCGGTACAGGTGATCGGCGCCGACCCCGAGGGCTCAATCTTCAGCGGCGGCTCGGGGCGCCCCTACCTGGTGGAGGGCATCGGCGAGGACTTCTGGCCCGAGACCTACGACCGGTCGGTGGTGGACCGCGTGATCCCTGTCTCCGACCGGGACTCCTTCGAGATGGCCCGGGCGGTGTCGCGCCGTGAGGGCCTTCTCATCGGTGGCTCCGGCGGCACCGTGGTGTGCGCCGCCCGCGAGGTGGCCCGAGAATGCGGATCCGGCGACGTCGTGGTGCTGCTGCTGCCCGACGCCGGTCGGGGCTACCTGTCGAAGGTGTTCAACGACGCGTGGATGGCGTCGCACGGCTTCCTGATCGGCGAGCGCCCCTGTGTGGGGGACGTGCTCGACGCCCGGGCGGGCGCCGTGCCGCCGCTGGTGTACGTTCACCCCGGCGACCCGGTGCGCCTCGCCGTGACCCGGATGCGCGACTACGGGGTGAGCCAGCTTCCCGTGGCCAAGGGAGATCTGCCGCTCACGGCGGCCGAGGTCGTCGGCTCGGTCGACGAATTGCAACTCATGGCTCTGGCCTTCGACGGCGACCTGCTGGGGCGCCCGGTGGGGGAGGTGATGAACAGGCCGTTGGAGCGGATCGGCATCGGGGAGCCGGTGACGCTGGCGGTTGCGAAGCTGGAGCGGTCGCCGGCGCTGCTGGTCCTGGACGGGGGCTGCCCACGGGCGGTGGTGTCCCGTACCGACGTGCTGGGGTTCCTGTCCGCGGGATATCCCGGCGAGCCTGTACCGCCGGGCGAGGACGGCTCGACGCAACCGGGCAACGATGCGGCTCCGTCCGGTCCGTCCGGTCCGTCCGAGCGGTCCGAGCGGCCCGTTGCGTCCCGGCCGGCACCGGGGGTTCGGCGCGACGGGAGTGACCGTCGATGACACCGATGGCGAGGGGAACGGAGGCGACGTGAGCGAGAATCCGAACGGTGGTGGAGGTTCGGGCGCGGCCGGTGCCCGCGACTGCGGCGGGACCGATGGTCCGAGCGGCTGGGGGTTCGAGACCCGCTCGATCCACGTCGGCCAGGAGCCGGACGAGGCCACCGGCGCCCTCACCGTGCCCATCCACCTGGCGACGACGTTCGTGCAGCCGGCGCCGGGCGAGCACCTCGGCTTCGAGTACTCGCGCACCGGCAACCCCACGCGGGCGGCGCTGGAACGGTGCGTCGCCGGGCTGGAGGGGGCTGCGCACGGTCTCGCCTTCGCCAGCGGCATGGCTGCGGAGGACGCGGTGCTGCGGCTGCTGCGCCCCGGGGACCACGTGGTGCTGGGTGCCGACGGCTACGGCGGCACGTACCGGCTCATTGCCACGGTCTACGGCGAGCGGGGGATCGACTGGACCGCGGTCGACATGACCGACGAGCAGGCCGTCGCCGCGTCCGTCGGGCCGGCGACGCGCCAGGTTTGGCTGGAGACCCCCACCAACCCCCTGCTCACCGTCGTCGACATCGCCGCCGTTGCCGATGTGGCGCACGCCGCCGGGGCCGCCGTCGTGGCGGACAACACCTTCGCCACGCCGTACCTGCAGAACCCCCTCGCGCTGGGGGCCGACGTGGTGCTGCATTCGGCCACCAAGTACCTGGGCGGCCACTCCGACGTCGTGGGCGGCTTCGTGGCGCTCAACGACGGCGACCTCGCCGAACGGCTGGCGTTCGTGCAGAACGCGGCGGGGGCCGTGCCCGCCCCGTTCGACTGCTACTTGCTGCTGCGCGGCCTCAAGACCCTGGGCGTTCGCATGGATCGCCACTGCGACAACGCCGAGGCGGTGGCGGCGTTCCTCGACGGCCACCCGGCGGTGGCCGAAGTGCTGTACCCGGGCCTGGCGAGCCATCCGGGCCACGACGTAGCCGTCCGGCAGATGCGGCGCGGCGGCGGAATGGTGTCGGCGGTGCTGGACGGGGGTGAGGCCGCGGCCGTCGCCGCCGTGCGGGCCACCCGGGTCTTCCGCCTGGCCGAGTCCCTGGGTGCGGTGGAGTCGCTCATCGAGCAGCCCGCCACGATGACCCATCTCTCGGTGGCCGAGAGCCCGCTGGCGGTGGACCCCGGTCTGGTTCGCCTGTCGGTCGGTATCGAGACCGTCGGCGATCTGCTGGCCGACCTGGACCAGGCGCTGGCGTGAGCCCCGTCCCGTCCCGTCGCGGTCGCCGCATCGGTCCGCAGCGAGACACCCCGAGCGGCGAGCTATCCGGGGTAAGGACCCGCTCGTTTCGTCGCGGTCGCCGCATCGGTCCGCAGCGCAGCCGGTGGCGCGTTGCGCGGGTGTCGTCGTGATTCCCGTCGAGACTGTCCGCCGGCTCGTCGGCCGGCGGCTCCCTGGCGGCTCGTTCGATCTGGAGCACTACCGGAACTGGCTCACGAACGACGTGATCGGCTCGCCGCAGCGCGACGACGATCTGGCGCACCCCATGTTCTGCTACTACGCGGCCATGGGCGGGATGGGCCTGAGCATTGCCGAGTTGTTCGAACTGGCCTCCACGAGTGCCTCCGACGGCCCCATGTTCGGCGAGTGCGACATGGAAGTGCTGGCGCCTCTGCGCACCGGCGTGACATACGCCGTTCGCGGCGAGTTCACCGACGTGAAGCGCAAGCAGGGCGGCGCCATCGGCACGTTCGACCTGCTGACGTTCCGCCTGGAGGTGGTGGCGCCCGGCGGCGAAGTGGCCGGCGT
>JAPONU010000290.1 GCA_026713745.1 bacterium | reverse complement strand
GTTCGCCGGTT
Source organism: bacterium (assembly GCA_026713745.1). Classification (GTDB taxonomy): domain Bacteria; phylum Actinomycetota; class Acidimicrobiia; order Acidimicrobiales; family CATQHL01; genus VXNF01. The sequence continues at coordinate 12,372 of JAPONU010000290.1, read as the reverse complement.
GCGGCAAGCTCGCTTGCAGCCATGTAGACGGCCACGCCGGTCATGACCGTGACCCGGCTGGCGAACGCGCCCATGCCGCGGCCGATCATGTCGGTCTGGCCGTGGCGCACCGACACGTCGGTGTAGTCCATCCCAAGGACATCGGCACAGATCTGGGCGATGGCGGTCTCCATCCCCTGACCAACCGATGCGGCGCCGGTCACCACCTCCACGCCGCCGTCATCGAGGCGCCGCACGCGCACGTCGTCGAAGGGACCCAGCCCGGACTTCTCCACGAACATGCCGATACCGAGCCCCACCATCTCGCCCTGCCGGCGCCGCTGGGCCAGCGACTCCCGCAGAGTCTCGTAGCCGATGTGGTCCACCAGCCGCTCCAGCAGCCTGTGGTAGTCGCCGGAGTCGTAGACGAGGGGGGTGCCGAGCGTGCTGACCCCGCGGTCGAACGGCATCGCCTCGGTTGGGATCAGGTTGCGCCGGCGCACCTCGACCGGCTCGAGGCCCAACTCGGTGGCCACGCGATCCAGGAGGCGCTCCCGCACGAAAGTGCTTTCGAAGCGGCCCGGCGACCGGTAGGTGCCGGCGGGGGTCTTGTTCGTGAGCCGGATGTGCCCCCGCGCCCGGTACGAGGGAATCAGGTAGGGGCCCGGCAGGAGCGCCACCGAGAGGTTCGGCACGGTGGCCCCGTGCGTACGCACGTACCCGCCCTGGTCGTGGAAGAACTCGGCGTCGAGCGCCTGGACCACCCCGCGCTCGTCCACGGCTGCACGCACCCGGTAAGCCTGCTCGCGGGAGTGGTTGGCAGCCACCAGGTGCTCCCGGCGATCCTCGACCCACTTCACCGGGCGCTGTAGGCGCAGCGCCGCGTACGTCACGAGGACGTCCTCGGGGTACAGCTCGCCGCGGATCCCGAACCCGCCGCCCACGTGACCCTCGCGTCCGACGACCTGGCTGGGCTGGAGGTCGAGCATGGCGGCGATGGTGGCGCAGTTGTAGTGCGGCACCTTGGCGATGCCGTGGAGTTCCAGCACGCCATCGGAGCGCGGGAAGGCCAGCAGGCCGCGCGTCTCCAGCGGCACCCCGCTGTGGCGACCCACAGCGGCCTGCAACTCCACAACGCGATGCGCCGCCTCGAATGCGGCATCGGTGTCGCCGTAGCAGGTCTCGAGTGTGAGCGGGGCAACGGATTCCGGAGACGACGCCTCCAGCACCGGGTCCAGGGGCTCGATGTCCACGAACGCCAACTCGGCGGCGTCCTCGGCCAGGTACGGATCCTCGGCGATCACCACGGCGACGGGATCGCCCACGTAACGCACGTGCCCACTGGCGAGGATCCGTTGGCAGTAGGGCCGCAACTCGTCGAATCCGGTCATGCGGAAGTCGATGGCCGGCACGTGTGCCACCTCTTCGGCACTCCAGGCCGCCACGACGCCCTCCGCTCCCAGCACGTCGTTCAGATCCACGCCGTGCAGCACCCCGTGGGCAATGTCGGAGCGCACCACCCGGAGATGCAGTTCGTCCTCGAAGCTGACATCGGCCAGGAATCGCCCCTCGCCGACCAGCAGCGGCCGGTCCTCGAGGCGCAGGACCGACTCGCCGATCAGCGAGCGGCCCCCCACGCCGTCAGGCTCCCGCAAGGCTCAGGCCCCCGCGGCGTCGCGCACCGACCGCACCGCCTCGACGATGGTCTGGTAGCCGGTGCAGCGGCAGAGGTTCGACGAGAGCGCCTCACGCAGTTCGTCGTCGCCGATGTCGGGCCGGGTCTCCAGCACGCCGGTGCTGAGCATCAGGAATCCCGGCGTGCAGAATCCGCACTGCAGGCCGTGATGGCGCCAGAAGGCCTCCTGCAGGGGGTGCAGGGTGCCGTCATCGCCGGCGAGACCCTCCACGGTGCGGATCTCTGCTCCCTGCGCCTGCACGGCGAAGAGCAGGCACGACCGCACCGGCTCGCCGTCGAGGAGCACGGTGCACGCCCCGCAGACGCCGTGCTCGCACCCCAGGTGGGTGCCGGTCAGCCCGCACTCCTCACGCAGGGTGTCCGCAAGGGTCCGGCGCGGCTCAGCGGAGACGCGGTGGTCGGTGCCGTTGACCCGCAGCACCACGGGTACCGCCACGTCTGCGGGCGAGATCTCGGTCATGGGAATGTGGCCTCCTGCGTCGCTCGGTTCGTTCAGCCCGCCGGAGTGCCGGTGGCGGTCCGAACCGCCTCCCGGACCCTCTCCGGTGTGGCCGGCATCTCGTTCAACTCCACCCCCAGATGGGCGAGAGCGTCGTTCACGGCGTTCAACACGGCCGCCGGGGCCCCGATGGTGCCGCCCTCACCGAGCCCCTTGGCACCGGTGACCGTCGCGTCGCTCAGGGTCTCGAGGTGCATGATCTCGATGTCGGGAATCTCGGCGACGGTGGGAGGCAGGTAGTCCATGAGCGAGGTCGTGAGAATGTTGCCGTCCTCGTCATAGACGACCTCCTCCAGCAGGGCGTTGGCGATCCCCTGCGCCACGCCGCCGCGGATCTGGCCGTCCGCGATCATCGGGTTGATGAGCCGCCCGGCATCCTCCACCACCACGAAGCGCCGCACCGACACGCCGCCGGTGTCGGGGTCCACCTCCACCTCCGCCACGTGGCAGGCGTTGGAGAACGTGCCCGCCGGGTCGTAGCCCGCCTGCGCCGACAGTCCGGGCGCCGCACCGTCCGGCAGCCGCTGGGTGTGATGATGCGCGATGCGCGCCAGCTCGGCGATCTCCACCCCCACCGAGGTGCCCGCCACCGTGGCGCGCCCGTCGGCCAGGAAAATGTCGTCGGCCGCAGCCTCGAGCACCTCCGCGGCGACCGAACCGAGTTGGGTGGCCAACTGCTGCGCCGCCAGGTACGTCGCCCCACCTGCCAGCACCATGGCGCGGCTGGCGAACGACCCCCACCCGTAGGGGGTGCGGTCGGTGTCGCTGGCCACGACCCGCACGCGACCCGGGTCGGTGCCCACTTCGTCGGCAACGATCTGCGACAGCGCCGTCTCGAGGCCCTGACCGTGCGGCGAGGCGCCGATGCGCGCGGTCACGTAGCCCGACGGGTCCATGGACAATTCCACGTTCTCGTATCCGGGCGTGACCCCCATCGCCCGGGCCGCGAAGGCCGGAGTGCCGTAGCCGGTGCGCTCACTGAAGGTGCAGATCCCGATCCCCGGCTGCGATCCCCCGGCGGCGCGGGCGGTCTGCTGGCGGCTGCGGAAGGCCCCCAGGTCCACGTGGCGCACCGCCATCTCCATCGCCTCGCGATAGGTGCCCTCGTCGTGACGCAGGCCGGTCGGCGAGGTGTGCGGGAATTCGCTCTGCAGGTTCCGCCGGCGGATCTCCACCGGGTCGATTCCGAGACGGGCCGCCGCGATGTCCATGAGCCGCTCCAGCGCCAGGGTGATGGCGGGCCGCGACACGCCCCGGTAGGGAGACATGGGGCAGGTGTGTGAGGCGACTCCCCGCGAGCGAACCCCGTAGTGCTCCGGCGTATAGGGGCCCGGCAGTTCGGCCAGCGCCATGAGCGGTTCCACGCCCCAGGTGATCGGATAGCACGGCCACGCTCCCACGTTGGCCACCACGTCGGCCTGCAACGCCTCGAGGTGCGCCCCGGCGTCGAACCCGCCCCGCAGCCGGTAGCGCTGCTCGCGGCTGTGCCAGGAGGCCATGAGATTCTCGCTGCGGTCCTCGATCCAGGCCACCGGACGTCCCAGGCGCCGCGACAGCCAGACCACGATGGCGTCCTCCCGGGCGAGGGGCAGCTTCTGACCGAAGGCTCCTCCCACGTCGGGCGCCACGACTCGAAGATCCGCCTCGGGCATTCCCAGCAGGTCACAGATGACGGTGCGCACCATGTGCGGCGCCTGTATCGAGGCATGCAACGTGGTGCGGCCACCGAACCGTTCCGTGACGGCGTGCGAGCCGCGTGCCTCGAGGGGCAGCGCCGCCTGGCGCCCGGAGACGGTTTCCAGATCGACGACCGCGTGTGCGCGATCGAGGGCCTCGGCCAACCCGGGCGTGGCCATCTCACCGGCCACCATGACGTTGGAGTCCGACTCGTCGGGATGCACCAGCGGGGCGCCGGGCGCCAGAGCCCCGTCGATCCCCACCGCCGCCGGCCCCGGTTCGATGTCCAGCTCCACCTGCTCGGCCAGATCCTCGGCCTCAGCGGCTGTGTCGCCGACGACCACCGCCACCGGCTCACCCACATAGCGCACCCGCTCCCGAGCCAGCAGCGGCTGGGCGAGCCGCACGTAGTCGGGACGGTGCAACACGGCCTCGATGTTGCCGACACCGTCGGCGTCGAGGTCCTCGATCGTGTACGCCGGGCCACGCACGGCACCGATGAGACCGCTCGCCACCGGGCTGCGCACGAACCGCACCGCGGCGGCCCCGCCGATGTCGCCCACGAACATGCCCACACCGCGCAGCAGGGTCGGGTCTTCGACCCTGCGGATGGAGCGGCCGACCCAGCTCATGGCACGGGCCTCTGCGGCTACTAGCCGGGCGCGCCGGCGCCCTGCGCCAGCGCCCGCGCCACCATGGCCCGCACGAGGTCCCGCCGGTAGGCGGCCGAACCGTGCAGGTCCCCCGCCGGGTCAACCTCGCCTGCAGCGACCTCTGCGGCGGCAGCATGCAACTCGGCGCCCGGCACCTCACCCACCAGCGTCGCCTCGGCGTCGGGGAGACGCACCGGAACCCCGGCCACTCCGCCGACACCGATACGGGCCTCGGAAATGGCGCCCGTCGCCCGATCCAGGCGCACCGCGGTCATGGCCGCCACGACGGCGAAGTCACCGGCCCGCCGGCTGAACTCACAGAACCCTGCCCGCCAGTCGTCGCCGAGGATCGGAAGGCGCACCGCTGCGAGCAGTTCCTCGGGCTCCAGCGAGGTGGTGAACACGGTCTCGAAGAAGTCCGCCGCCGTGATCACCCGCTCGCCGCCCCGGCGCAGCGCCACCATCTCGGCATCGAGGGTGCGGGCCAGAATGCACCATTCGGCCGCGGGATCCGCGTGCGCGATCGAACCCCCGAATGTTCCCCGCGCCCTGATCGGCAAGTGGCCGACGAAGCGGGCCACCTCCGGCAGCAACGAGCCGAGGACACCGCCGAGTGGCTCGGTGCGGCCATCGGGCATGGCGGCGGCAGGCGCCTCCAGCCGCGCGTGGATGACCCGCGCCCCCACCGTCAGCGACCCGTTCACGACCGACATGCCGTCCAGGCCGCCGACCCGCCCGATGTCCACGATCACCTCGGGACGGGCGAGGCGGAAGTTCATCATCGGCACGAGACTCTGGCCGCCGGAGAGCACCTTGGCCTCGTCGCCGAAGCGGTCCAGAGCGTCCAGCACACCCTCGATGCTGTCCGGAGCCGCGTAGGCGAACCTCGCCGGTTTCATCGCAACCGCCGCAGGGCGGATCCTCCGCCCCGCCGAATCGTCGAGCGCATCGTCATCGGCACATCTCCCTCGGACATCTAAAGGTGCTGCGGGCCGAGAGTCACACCGTAGACGTCGGTCCGCCGGTCGTCGCGCGGCCGGATCAACTCGCTGCGAACCTGTGCACGAGCCGCATCGGCCAGGTCCACCGACCCCACCTCCAACTCGTCCCCGTCGCGGGAGAGTGGGCCGGCGACCACTTGCCCGTACGGGCCCGCCAGGATCGACGACCCCAGGAAGTGCAGGTCGCCGAAGCCGCCGGCCTGCGAGGCGCAGGCGATGAACACCTGCGAGAGGTTCGCCTGCGCCAGGGCGCCCTGGGCGTGGGGGATGAGCCCACCGTCATCGCCACCACGGCGGTCGAACCCGCCGATCCAGGCCGTCGGCACGCAGACGAGATCGGCACCGGAGAGCGCGAGGACCCGGACGACCTCCACGAACCGCAGGTCGTAACAGACACAGATCCCCAGGCGCCCGAAGGGGGTCTCGAAGGTCGGGAGGCCCAGGTCCCCGGGCGCGAAGCTGAGCTTCTCGCTGTCGAACAGGTGCAGTTTGCGGTAGTGGCCGATGACGCCCTCGCCGCTCACGGCCACTGCGCTGTTGTAGAGCGCCGCGTCACCGGCGGCGCCGCCACGCTCGCAGAAACCCCCGACCACCACGCCGCCGTGCGCCGCGGCGACGGCACGCCACGCCTCGACGGTCGGCCCGTCGAGGGCTTCCGCCTCAGCCTCCAGCAGGGCCCGGTCCGCCGTGTACCACGGCACGCACAACTCCGGCAGCACCACGATGCCGGCGCCGGCTTCGAAGAGTGCCGCAGCCGCTTCGACGCTGCGCCGGCGGTTTGCTGAGGAGTCTCCGGGCGGAGCGCCGATCTGCGCCAGACCCACCCCGACGGGGTTCACCGGTCCGGAGTGCGACGGTGCCGGCTCACTCCACGCCGAGCAGCCGAAGCAGGTGACGGTCCGGCGGGCACGGCCCGCCCACGCTGACGATGCGGCTGTCACGGTCGGCGCAGACCGCGTGCTCCACGCCCGCCGGGACGTGTACGGCATCGCCGGCCTCGAACTCCAGGCGCGTACCGTTGGTGAGGTCCTGCACCGACCCCTTCCCCTCGATGATGAAGATCGTGTCCTCGGACTCGCTGTGGATGTGCGGGACGTTCTGCTCGCCGGGCTCGAGCACGACGTAGTTCATGTTCGCCACCTCGGCGCCGACGCCGGGCCACACGATCAACCTGGCATCGGAGGAAATGATCGGCATCATCAGATCGGGCTCGTCGCGATGGAATACTCTCACTGCCACTGTCAGACCTCCTGTGACTCGTAGATGGAGGGGTCGGGCGGGCACGGGCCGCCCACGATTTCCGCTCCCGCCTCGCCGGCCTCGAAGCGGTGCGCCGTGGACGGATCCACATGCACCATCGAGCCCTCCACGAGGGGGTGCTGCTCCCCGCTGTCGCCGTCGGTGACCGTCGCGGTGCCCGAGCGCACGTAATAGACGGACTCCGACGGGTGCTGCAGATCGACGGTGTGCCCGCTTGGGTCCAGAAGGAGGCGGTGCAGCGAGCGGTGTTGCGACCCCACTCCCGGCCAGACGACTGCCAGGGCCTCGCCACCGGAGGCAACCAGCGGGAGGGGAACGGCCGCTCCGCTACCCCGCACGACCTGCACCCGGTCCTCGCTCATCTGGCACTCTCCGATCCCGACAACTTCAAGAGCCGTGTAACCACTTGAACCGTACTGTAACGAACGGGTCACCGCAGGCGGAGTCCTCCACCCGGCCGCACGGCGCACCTCATGAACCGTCATTCCGGCGAAGGCCGGAATCCAGCCTCGGGCGGTTCCAGCCGTACGAGGCCTCAGGGTTTGATCACGCCGCCGTCGACGCTGATCACCGAGCCAGTCATGAAGTCCGACCCCGACCCCGCCAGCATCACGGCCAGCGGCCCGAGTTCGGGCGGGTCGCCGACCCGACCCAGGGGCGTGTTTCCCGCGACGGCAGCCATGATCTCGGGAACGTCGAGCAGGTGGCTGTTCATGTCGGTGTAGAAGGCACCCGGCGCGATCACGTTGACCGTCACCGCCGGCGCCCACTCCCAGGCAAGGCTCTTGGACAGTCCGATGACGCCGGCCTTGCCGGCCGAATAGGCCGCCCAGTTGGCGCCACCGTGCAGGCCGAAGTTCGAAGCGACGTTGACGATCTTGCCGTGACCCTGCGCCACCATGCGCTCGCCGAAGGCGCGGCAGCAGTTGAAGACGCCCGTGAGGTTGGCGCCGATCACCGCATCCCAGTCCGCATCGGTGGTGTCGGTCGCCGCCTGCAGGAGCAGCACGCCGGCGGAGTTGAAAGCCACGTCCACACCATCGGACTGCGACCACGCCTCCCCGGTGGCCGCGTTCACCTGCGCCGAGTCGGTCACATCGACCGCCTGGGCGAGACAGGCGCGCCCGGTGGCCCGCACCTCGGCGGATGTGCGCTCCAGGGCATCGCTGTCACGACCCCAGATGACGATGTCGGCGCCCGCCTCCGCCATCGCCAGGGCCATGGCCCGTCCGAGGCCCCGGTTACCTCCCGTCACTAACGCCGTCCTGCCGACAAGTGTCCCGCTCATGGCGTCCTCCCGGTTTGCTGGATTGTCTGTGGTGCGTCTCGGCTGGGTTCACGTGCCACGGTCGCCCGAAATCGCCCCCTGTGCCGTTCAATCGCCCCGATTGCCGTCCCCGGTTGCGTCGACCTGCTGGAACCGCTGGGACAGGTTGACCCACACTGCGCGTGCGCGCCTGCGGCTCTCATTCACGATCCGGTGCGGGCGGGTCGACTCGAAGGCGATGGAGTCGCCCGGCTCCAGTCGGTGCGCCGCGCCCTGCAATTCCACGGTCAGCGTGCCCTCGAGCACGAATCCGTACTCGTAACCGCCATGGTGGGTGACCTGCACGGCGCTTGCGGTTCCCGGCTCGTACTCGTTCACCACCAACTCGATGCCGCGTCGCGGGTCAACCTGCACGAGACGTCGCAGCACGCCGTTCGCCGTCTCCACAATCTGGTGATCGGCGGCACGCCGCACCACGTCGCGCGGCCCGTCCACGTCCAACTCGAAGAGATCGGCCATGTGTACGCCCAGAGCCGAGGAAATGGCTATCAGCGTGCCGATCGACGGCGATGTCCGCCCCCGCTCGACCATCGAGACCATCGACGAGCTGAGCCCGGTGCGCTCGGCGATCATCTGCAGGGTCAACCCCTGCTCCGCCCGCAAGGCCCGGATCCGACCTCCCAACTCGGCGAGGTGCTCCTCAGTGGTCAGCACCGTCCCCCGCGGCGACGGTACCGGCTCGGTACGGTCGGCCACGTCGGCAACCGATCCGTCGACCGGCTCAATCGTCACGGGGCCGATGGTACCGCGCCACGGCAGAGGCGGCCGCTCGAACCAGCCCACCGCAACCGGCCCATGCTCGCTTGCGCCGGTTGCGCGCGGTTTCGATATTGCTGAAACAGCAACGCACGCGATTGAAAAACCGCATCGCGAAAAACGACTATCGTCACATCGTTGGCAACGGCTTGGCGCCGAGGCCGGGGAGACTGGGTGAGCGAGGGGAACGGCGGCGGCAGCGCCGCCGGTACGAACGTGAGCAGCGACACCGCCGGGAACGGGGCGGGGGCTCGGGGTCTGGCGCGCCTGAACCTGGTTGGCGCCATTCGCCACGGCGACATCGTCGGCTCGATCCTGCTGACCATGGCTGTCATGGCAATCATCGTCGTCGCCTTCGGCGGCAATCCCTGGACGGTCGCCAGGACGATCATCAGCAACTCGCTGGGCCAGGAGATCTTCCTGGGCCAGACGATCATGACCGCCGCCATCCTGACGCTGACCGGGCTGGCCGCGGCCATCCCGTTCACGGCGCGGCTGTGGAATATCGGCGGCGAGGGCCAGATGTTCGCCGGCGCGGTCGTGGCGGTGACACTCGGGATCATGCTCCCCGAGGGCACCTCGCACGGACTCTTCGTGCTCATCCTCATCGCCGGCGCAGCGTCCGGAGGCGCTGTCTGGGGCTCGGTACCGGGCCTGCTGAAGGCCTACTTCGGCATCAACGAGATCGTCACCTCGCTGATGCTGAACTTCCTGGCGTTCTTCGCAGCGAACTACGTCGTAACCGTGGCGTGGCCGGAGATCTACGCGCAGTTGCAAAGCCGGGAGATCCACGACAACGCCCGGTTCCCCGACTTCTGGGCCTCGGCCAAGGTGGACGTCAGTGTCTTCGTCGCCCTCGCCACGGCGGTGGCCGCGTGGCTCCTCATCACCCGCACCTCCCTCGGTTTCTCCATTCGCTCCATCGGCGCCAACCCGCGGGCCGCCCGCCTGGCCGGCGTGCGCACCCGCCTGGTCACCGTGTCGTCATTCGCCACCGCCGGCGCGGCGGGCGGTCTGGCCGGCGCCGTCACGGTGGGAGGCATCCACCACGACCTGGCCCTGGACCTGTGGATCTCCAACTACGGCTACGTCGGCATCGCCGTGGCGCTGCTTGCCCGGCTGAATCCGATGGCCGTCCTGCCGGCGGCGTTCATCTTCTCGACGCTTCGCGTGGGGAGCAACAGCCTTCAGGCCGCCGCGGGCATCTCCTCCTCCTTCGGCGAGGTGCTCATCGCCACGTTCGTCATCATGTTGATGGTCACCGGGGCCATCAAGTTCCGCTACGCGCAGCACTAGGGGCAACGTGACAGAAGTAGTCCTCATCACGCTGTTCGGCTCGGGACTGGCCCTCATGGTGCCTGTCCTGCTCGCAGCGCTCGGCGAGGCCATCAGCGAGCAGGCCGGTGTCCTGAACGTGGGCATCGAGGGCACCATGCTGTTCGGCGCGGCCATCTGCGCGCTGGTGGGCGTCAACACCGGCAACGTCCCCCTGGCCCTGCTCGCCGGCACGGCAACGGGCATCGCGGCGGGAATCGTGCTGTCGGTTCTCTACGTACGGCGCGGCACCGACCAGATCGTTACCGGGCTGCTGTTCAACATCTTCGCCCTGGGCGTGACGGGCATCCTGACCGCGCAGGTCATCATCGGGAACACGGCGCCCACGCTGTCGCCCTGGACGGTCCCGCTCCTGGGCCGGATTCCCAAGCTGCGAGAGGTCCTCAACGAGCAGAACTTCCTGTTCTGGATCTCGCTCATCCTGGCCGTCGTGATCTTCTACGTCCTGCGGCGGACGTGGTGGGGGCTGTACGCGCGTGCCGCCGGTGAGCGCCCGCACGCATCCTCGTCGGCAGGCCTGGACGTGTGGCGGCTGCGGTACACGGCGGTCATCGCCGGGAACGCACTGGCCGGTCTCGGCGGCGCGGCTCTGGTGATGTCCACATCCGGCCGGTTCATTCCCGGATTCACCTCGGGACGGGGCTTCATCGCCCTCGGCGTCGTCGTCGTGGCACGCTGGAACCCCCTGTGGGTGGTGGGCGTCGCCGGGCTGTTCGGCCTCAGCCAGGCCCTCCACTTCGTCTCCGGCCTCATCGACTTCTTCGATCCCGTTCCCGACCAGTTCTGGCTGGCCCTCCCCTACCTCGTCACCGTGGCAGCCGTGGCGGTGTCGCGCGGCTCGCGCTACCCGGCCGCGGTGGGAATCCCTTGGCGAGAGCCCGCTGCGGAGGCACGGGGATGACCACCGGCGACTTGGGGCAGCGCCGGGAGAGCGAATTACGATGCGCGGACCCGTGCATCGCCGCACAGGTCCGCCAACGACCCCGGCCCGAGCGCGCGGCTCGCGGCCCTAACCAAGAACCACACCCAACCAAGGAGAGACAGATGAACCGTCGCACCGTGGCCAAGCTGTTCGGCTTGTTCTTGAGTGTCGCGTTGATCGCCGCCGCGTGCGGCGGGGACGACGACGACACCTCGGCGCCCGAGCCACCACCACCCGCCGCCGAGCCCGAGCCGCCACCACCGCCTCCCGAGCCCGCACCCGCACCGGCGGATGAGCCCGCTCCGCCACCGGCAGCCGAGCCCGAGCCGCCACCACCGCCGCCCGAGCCCGCACCCGCACCGGCAGCTGACGCCGAGCCTTACCGGGCCGTCATCCTCTTCCCCGGCTTCTCCAACGACGAGAGCTGGGCGAACGCGTGGTGGGACGGTGCCCTGGCGGCCATCGCAGAATCGCCCAACCTGCACGTCGAGCCGACCGAGTACGCGTACGAGGTGGACGACTACCTGCAGCAGGGCCTCGCCTACGCCAGTGAAGGCTTCGACCTGGTCATCATGGCGCATGACGCCATGGCCGACCCGGCTGCGCAGGTGGCCGAGGCCTACCCCGATGTGCAGGTGTGCGTCGGGCCGGTGGATCCCACCCCGGAGTTGCTGGACGGCAGCCCGGAGAACCTGTGCTTCATCGACATAGCCCAGCACCACGCCAACTTCTTCACCGGCGTGCTGGCCGCGCTCATCACAGAGACGGGCCACGTGGGCGCGCTGGGCGGCTTCCCGTTCCCGGCGCTGACCAGCCAGCTCGAGACGTTCCACCTCGGCGCCCGCTGCGTGAACCCGGACATAGAGTTCACCCAGGAGTACATCCACACCTGGTTCGACCTCGAGGTCACCATGACGGCGGCGCAGGCACTCATCGCCGGCGGCGTGGACGTGATCCAGTCCGCGACCGACCAGGCCGTGTTCGGCATCATCTACGCGGCGGTGGAGGCCGACAGTCAGGTCTGGGTCATCCCGGTCTACTACGACAGCCACCACTTCTCCCCCGACGTGATCCTGACGTCCTCGGTCCACGGGCTCGCCGATGTGGCCTACGACATGTTGAACCGTGGCATGAGCGGTGAGATCGAGAAGTTCAACGACTTCACCGCTTACAACACACCGGGCATCCAGGCGTCGCCACTGCGCGATCCCGCACTCTCGGCTCTCAGCGCTGACGAGTTGGCCATCTACGAGGACTTCGAGGCGAG
>JAPONU010000289.1 GCA_026713745.1 bacterium | reverse complement strand
TCGGTGGCGTCGACCCGCTTGGCGGTGGGCGCCAGGATCACCCGGCCCCCGCTGCCGGCCCGGACCGCGGTCCCGGTTTCGGCGGTTCCGGCTCCGTCGCCGCCGGCCCCGGGCACGGGCTCCCCGGCGGTTCCGGCTCGGGCTCGGGCTCGGTCGCCGCCGGCCCCGGGCACGGGCTCTCCGGCGGTTCCGGCTCCGTCGCCGCCGGTCCCGGGCTCGGGCTCCCCGGCGGTTCCGGCTCCGTCGCCGCCGGTCCTGGAGTCGGGTTCCCCGGTGGTTCCGGCTGCGTCGCCGCCGGTCCCGGGCACGGGCTCTCCGGCGGTTCCGGCTCCGTCGCCGCCGCGCCCAAGCCCCGGACCTCCGGCGCCGGCCCGCAGCACCAGCAGCAGGCCGTAGTGGGTCTCGGTCACCTCGCCGACCAGCATCTCGCCGATGCCGCTGGGGTGCACCACCAGCATCTCGAGGCCCCGGTCGCCGTCGGGGCGCCAGTAGCCGCACTCGGCGTGCAGCGGCGAGCCGTCGGCGCCCTTGGTGCGCTGGCTGTAGGCCAGGAACGGTTTGCCTGCGTGACCGATCGTGACTTCCTCGGTGTAGTCGAACGCCTCGATGGTCGGATAGTCACCACGGCCGCCGCCCCGCCAGGTCCCCAGCAGGGGGGCCAGGTGGGCGACGGCCGGGTGCAGTTCCATGGGTTTAGCCGGCTACCACTTCGAGCCTCGGGCCGGTGGCACCGTCATTCCGGCGGAGGCCGGAATCCGGGGCCGGGCCGCTGAGGCCGTCTGGGAGCGGTATGGCTCGGTGCCCCTAGAAGTCCATGTCGGGCATGCCGCCGCCGTGCCCGTGACCGTCGCCGTTCTCTTCGGGCTTGTCGGCCACGACCGCCTCGGTGGTGAGGAACAGCCCGGCCACCGACCCGGCGTTCTGCAGCGCCGAGCGGGTCACCTTGGCGGCGTCGATGATGCCCGCGGCGGTGAGGTCCTCGTACTCGCCGGTGGCGGCGTTCAGCCCGTTGCTGCCCTCGAGGCCGCGCACGTGCTCGACGACCACGCCGCCCTCCATGCCGGCGTTCACCGAGATCTGGTGCAGTGGCGCCTGCAGCGCCCGGGCCACGATGCGTGCCCCGGTGGCGGCGTCGGGATCGTCCAGCCCGGCTGCGGCCTCCTCCACGGCGGCCTGCGCCCGCAGCAGCGTCACGCCCCCGCCGGCCACGACACCTTCCTCGATGGCGGCCTTCGTGGTGCTGACGGCGTCCTCGATGCGGTGCTTCTTCTCTTTCAGCTCCACCTCGGTGGCGGCGCCGACCTTCAGGACGGCCACCCCGCCGGACAGCTTGGCGAGGCGCTCCTGGAGCTTCTCCCGGTCGTAGTCGGAGTCGGTGTTCTCGATCTCCTGGGAGATCTGGCGGATGCGCCCGTCCACGTCGGCCCTGGAGCCGGCGCCTTCCACGATGGTGGTCTCGTCCTTGGTGACGACCACCTTGCGGGCCCGGCCCAGCAGGTCGATCGTGGTGTTCTCCAGCTTCAGCCCGACGTCCTCGGAGATGACCTGGCCGCCGGTCAGGATCGCCATGTCGGCCAGCATCGCCTTGCGGCGGTCACCGAAGCCGGGAGCCTTCACGGCCACCGAGGCGAACGTGCCGCGGATCTTGTTGACCACCAGGGTGGCGAGGGCCTCGCCCTCGGTGTCCTCGGCGATGATCAGCAGCGGCTTGCCGGCCTGCATGACCTTCTCCAGCACGGGCACGACGTCGCGCACGGCGGTGATCTTCGAGCTCACGAACAGCAGGTACGGGTCGTCGAGGACGGCCTCCATGCGCTCGGGGTCGGTGACGAAGTAGGGCGAGATGTAGCCCTTGTCGAAGCGCATGCCCTCGACGAGGTCCATCTCCATGCCGAAGGTCTGCGACTCCTCGACGGTGATGACGCCGTCCTTGCCCACCTTGTCGATGGCTTCGGCGATCTGGGCGCCGATCTCGTCGTCGGCGGCGGAGATGGCGGCCACCTGGGCGACCTGCTCCTTGGACTCCACGTCCGCGGCCTGGGCGCGGATGGCGGCCACGGCTGCGTCGACGCCGGCTTCGATGCCGCCCTTGATGGCCATCGGGGAGGCGCCGGCGGCCACGTTCCGCAGCCCCTCGCGCACCATGGCCCACGCCAGCACGGTGGCGGTGGTGGTGCCGTCGCCGGCCACGTCGTCGGTCTTCTTGGCGACCTCTTTGACGAGTTCGGCGCCGATCTTCTCATACGGGTTCTCGAGGTCGATCTCCTTGGCGATCGAAACGCCGTCGTTGGTGATCGTCGGGGCGCCCCACTTCTTCTCGAGGACGACGTTGCGACCCTTCGGGCCGAGCGTCACGCGGACGGCGTCGGCGAGTTGGTTCATCCCTGCTTCGAGCGAACGGCGAGCCTGTTCCTCGTAGGCGATCATCTTGGCCATGCTGGGTTTCCTCCGTGGCAGAGTTCGTGTACTAGCACTCTCGATCTGAGACTGCTAGGAAGCCTAAGGGTGGTGGGGGCGGTCCCCAACGTCGGCGCGGGTCCGGGGTTGGCGGCCGGGCGGAGAGCCGGGGTGCCGCTCTGCTCCTCCAGGTCAGGCCAGAAGTCGTCGCAGCCCGGCCCCCCGGCTCCCCGCCCTCGGTTGTGCGTCTGTCCGGGCCGGGGCCGCCGGTGGCCGTCGGCGGCTCGTCTGGCGAAATCGATCCGGCGCCGCCCCCCGGCGTCCCCCCCTCGCCGGCGAGTCAGGTCCGGCCCTTCGATGCGTCATTCCGGCGAAGGCCGGAATCCAGTTGGCAGCCGCCGGGTGGGGTGCCGGGTGTTGGGGGACTGGCGGGGCGTGTGGGGCCGGGGTGGGGAGCGGGTCAGACCTCGGCGCCGCCGGCGACTGCGGGGACTATGGCGACGGTGGCGCCGTCGGGCACCTCTGTGCCGGGGCCGTTGAGGAAGCGCACGTCCTCGTCGTCCACGAAGACGTTCACGAACCGGTGCAGGGCGCCCGACTCGTCCAGGATCCGCTCGCGCAGGCCAGGGTGGCGAGTCTCCAGGTCTGCCAGGACGGCGGCCACGGTGGCGCCGCTGGTGCTGACGGTTGCCGAGCCCTCGGTCAGGGGCCGCAGCGTTGTGGGGATGCGCACGGTCACAGTCATGGCCGCCATGCTACCGAGCCACCCCCGAGGCCCCGCCGGCCCCGCCCGGACGCGCCCACATCACCGAGGGCGGAGGTCGGGGGCCGGGCTGCGCTACCGAGCCACCCCCGAGGCCCCGCCGGCCCCGCCCGGATACGCCCACATCACCGAGGGCGGAGGTCGGGGGCCGGGCTGCGCTACCGAGCCACCCCCGAGCCCCCGCCGGCCCCGCCCGGATACGCCCACATCACCGAGGGCGGAGGTCGGGGGCCGGGCTGCGACGACTTCTGGCCTGACATGGAGGAGCAGAGCGACCCCCCGACCTCCACCCGGGCTGCCGCGCTGCAGTCAACGGAGGACGGGGCACGGGTCGCAGCGCCGCTAGTCGGCGAGGTGTTCGGCCACTACCTGTTCGACGCAGGCGGTGGGCTCGGCCCAGGCGCGGTCTGCGCCGAAGCGTTCGGTGAGCGACAGCACCGGTACCGGCGGCGCCGGGGAGTCCCTGTCCACGTCGCCCGCCACGGTCAGCACCGGCACCCCCAGGCTGTCCGCCAGCTCACACACCCCGCCGACGACCTTGCCGTTGAACGACTCGGCGTCCAGCAGGCCTTCCCCGGTCACCACCAGGTCGGCGCCCTCGAGGCGTTCGAGCAGGCGGGTCTCCTCGGCCACCACCTCGAAGCCCTCCACGATCTGCCCGCCGAGGGCCGCCAGGCCGCCCGCCAGCCCGCCGGCGGCACCGGCGCCGGGGATCTCCGCCACGTCCACCCCGTACTCGGCGGCGTACATGTCCACGAGCCGCTCCAGGCGTCGCCGGAGCAGCTTGACCTCCGCGGGTGTGGCGCCTTTCTGGGGGCCGAACACCGCGGCGGCGTCGCAGAAGCGGGTGCGCACGTCACAGGCCACCACCAGCTCGATGCCCCGCAGGAGGTGGCCCGGCAGCAGCGCCCGCAGCGCGCCGAACCCGCCGTCGGTCGTGGCCGAGCCTCCCACGCAGACGATGATCCGCCGGGCTCCCCGCTCGATGGCCGCCTCGATGAGCTCGCCCGTGCCGTAGGTGGAGGCGGCGAGGGCGTCGTTGCCGGCAGCGCCGCCCACGAGTTGCAGCCCCGACGCCTCGGCCATCTCGATGACCGCCGTCTCGCCGGCGAGGCGCCAGCCGGCGCTGACAGCGTCGCCGAGGGGGTTCGTGACCACGGTGCGGCGGTTGGCGCCGCCGAGGGCTGCCAGCGTGCCTTCGCCGCCGTCGGCCAGCGGCAGCGGTTCCGCTTCCCAGCCGGCGGCCTCGGCGGCCCGGCAGGCGGCGGCGGCGATGTCAGCGGCCGACGCCGTGCCTTTGAACTTGTCGGGGGCGGCCAGCAGCCGCAGGACTCTGCGCGCCATGGCGGCGGTCTACCGTGGCCCCCGGTGGGGACTCAGCAGTTGGGCTGGGCCAGATCGTCGGCGCCGATGTGGACGACGACGTGGGCGTCGCCGGGCGCTGTCGGGGGTGATGCTGGCATCGGCAGCACCTGTGAGAGGTCCACCTGGATCTTGGATGCGACGATGCCGGCATCGGCTCCGTACTCCTCCACGTAGTACACGGCGGAGATCTCGGCGGAGATGTCGGCGTTCACCGCCGGCAGCACGTTGAACCCCTGGGCGCTGAGCGCCGTGGCGAGCCGGCCGGCCGCACCGCAGGTGTCGGTGCCGTTGGCGACGAGCACCCGCACCTGGTCGGGGCTGCGGGTGGGCGGCGGCGGGGGCGGCGGGTCGTCGAACATTTCCTCGGGCGCAGCCGGCGGGAGTTCCACTTCCTCGCTCGCCGGTGCGGGTGCCGGTGCGGGCGCCGTGTCGGCCGGCGGCGGGGGATCGTCCGGAGCCTCGGTGTCGGGCGGGGGGGGCGACGTGTCGGCAGGCTGGGTGCTCGCCTCGGTCGTATCGGTCGTCTCGGCCGGCACATTGGTGGTCTCCGGCTCGTCGAGGCCGCGGGCCAGGATGACCACGGCGATCACGAGAGCGATTACGACGACAATGGCGCCGCGCAGGGCGTTCATGGGCGCGAAACCAACCTGCTTGGGGACATCGCAGACAGGCTAGACGCGTCTACGGCACAGTTGGGTCATATCCGCGCATTCGGCACCGCGGCGGGGGTTCGCCGCCGGTCCGGTGTTGCGCATCCTCGGGTGCGCCGCGGCGGGGGTTCGTCGCCGGTCCGGTGTTGCGCATCCTCGGGTGCGCCGCGGCGGGGGTTCGTCGCCGGTCCGGTGTTGCGCATCCTCGGGTGCGCCGCGGCGGGG
>JAPONU010000288.1 GCA_026713745.1 bacterium | reverse complement strand
GGGCGTTCGGTCGGGCTCGGGTCGACTCCTGTCGACGAGCCGGTCGGGGAAGACCGACCTCGCTGCGATCAAGGTCAGTAACCGGTAACGCCTACTCTATCAACCCCCTACGACACTCGCAACTCCTGTTCGTTGAATAATGGAAAACTATGTTCAATGATTCAGACATCCTCACTCTCGCCACCGCCGGCCGCCGCACCAGGAACGCAGTGCGGGGATGGAACTCAGCGCGGGGATGCCGGGCATGCAGATGAGCGGGAACACCTATCCGGCCTGCGAAGAGCCGCAGATCACACCCACAACCGACCCAGACCGAACACCCCACCGACCCGACCCACACCACCCCGCCGCGAGAACCGCAGATCACACCCACAACCGACCCGGATCGAAAGGCGGCTCTCGGGCAAAGGCCGAGCATCCCCCCACTGTCAGGACGGCACTTCCCCGCATATCACACCCCCACACCCTCGGTCGATCCAGGCTTAGAGCGCTAGCGGATAGGCCCCGAACAGGGTCTTCGGCGTTCGGCTGTCGTAGTGGTTCGAGCTGCTGAGCGGGCCTCCAACGGGAACCGACAGTGGAACATCGTCGGTGGCCGTCACCTACCCGCGCACGTTCTTAGGGACAGGCCATGCGCAGGAAACCCCGACAACCACGACCAAACCCCACCACGAAGCCGCCCCCTCCCAGAGACAGGCCATGCGCAGGAGACCGCGGCGACCACGGCGAAGCCCGACATCGAAGCCGCCGCCTCTCAGGGGCAGGCCGTGCGCAGGGGCAGTTCGGCGACCTGTGCCAGCAGGCTCCGGACCTCGACGGCGCGCACCGCGTAGCCCACGTCCTCCCGGAACCGCGAGGTGGCGAAGACCATGCCCACGACGGCGCCGTCGCCGTTCAGCACGGCGGCCCCGGAGTCCCCGTATGCGCCGTCGAAGCGCAACTCCAACCCGCGCCGGGACACCCGCACGGTGCGGTACACGTCCTCGATGTTCGTCCGGACGCGGCGAATCACCTCGACCGGCTTGAACGTGAGCACGCCGTCGTCGCTCATCGCCGCCACGACGCCGCGGCTGCCCGCCGGCACGAGCGCGGCGTCGTCGCCGGCGGCCACGGTGACCGGCTCTGCCCCCAGCCCCGGCACACGCACCGCAGCCACGTCGAGCGCCGGATCCAGCGCCACGACGAAGCCGTCCCGGCTGCGCCCACCGGTGTCGGTGACCGCCACCTGGCGCCGCCCGGCGACCGGGTGCGCAGCCGTCACGACGAGGTCATCCGCCACAGCGAACCCGCTGGCGTGCGCCCGACCGCCGCAGCCAACAGCCGTCACCGTCACGAATGACCCCGCCGGGGTCGTCTCGCGCAGAACCCCCCACAGCATCAACCCCAGCGCCAGCCCCACGGCGGCCAGCAGCGCCAGCCGCACAACCCGCGAGCGCTCCCTGCAACTTCCCGCGCTCCCGACAGCAGCAGGTGCCGCCACCACTTCTTCGAACACCGGATAGACCCTATTGACTCCCGAGGATCGCCCGGCCACCCAACGAGCCGTCGCCAAGTCATCGAGTCAGAGCCCATGCAGCCCACGGCGCCTGCGATCTCGTGACCAGGCTCGTCGGACGAGATATGTCGCCGCGGTCCTCGGAGGGAGGGGCCACCGTGTCTACGATGAACCACGAGGCGAGCAGGAGGGTGCGCCGTGCGCGACCAGCGGTTCGATAGACGTCTATACACCGTGACCGGCGCTGCTCGCTACGTCGGTATGCCTCCTTCGACATTGGGGACGTGGGCAACTGGCTACGAGAGGCGACCCCCGGGGCGGCCGGTAGTCAGGCAAGGCCCCGTGATCACGTCACTTGGGACCGTCGACGGTGACCGGCGGACAATCCCCTTCATCGGGCTCGTGGAGGCCGCCGTCGTGCAGGCGTTCCGGCAGACCGGACTTCCCCTACAGCGGATCCGCCGGGCGCTGGAGGTACTGGTCGCCCAGGGTGAACTCGAACATGCGCTGGCTTCCAAGAAGCTCTTCAGCGACGGCGCAAACGTGCTGTATGACTACGCCGCCAGCGAAAACGATCTCCAGCTGCGTCTGTTGACGGTGGTGAGTTCGGGCCAGCGGGTCTTTCACGAGGTCATCCAGCAGTACTTGACGCGCATCACCTTCGGCGACAACTGGGCCACGGAATTGATCCTGCCCGTTACGGAACGCCCACTGCTTCGGGTGGTTCCCGAGGTGGCCGGAGGTGACCCCGTGTTCATGACGGGGGGTGCTCCGCTGTCAGCCGTGTGCTCGCGAATCGCGGGAGGAGAGCCCTTGGAATCGGTCGCTGCCGACTACGACGTACCGATCGACGACATCGCCGAATCCCTCCATGCGATCTGGCCGGCAAGAAGAGCAGCCTGACCTCGAGAGACCGGTCTTCTTCCTCGACCGCGGCTTGGGGCGCCACATGGTGGCCGACGCGATACGCGAGAAGGGGTACGAAGCGTTACCCATGGTTGACGTGTACACCGACGGCCGGGACCTGCGCCTACGCGACCCCGATTGGATGCGCCGTGCCGACCGCGAGGGGTGGGTTGCGATCAGCAAAGACAACGCGATCCCGCGTGATCACGCAGACACGCTCCGTGCCACGACACTCCGGCTGTTCCTTATCCCCAACGCCAACATGCCGGGGACTGAAGTCGTCAGGCGACTCATGGCGAATTGGGACGCCATTCTGCGCCGTGCCGCAACTGACGGCCCCTACGCCTACGTGGTAATGCCCAACCGACTCCAAAGGCGCTGGCCGTAGCGACCGAGTGCAGAGTTCTGTGCGGCCGGCGCCATGCGAATCCACACCGGCGGTCATCCCTCGCTCGTCAGCAGCCGGAGATGCCTGCGGAATTGGATCAACGGATGAGCCGTCCGGATCCTCGACGCGGTGACAGCCGGCGTGATTCGGTTCACATCCCCCAGACGGTCACCGGCAGACCGCCGGCGGTCTCCGGGCGCTGGAAGATCTTCTCGTCCCATGGTTTGGTGTCGTCCCGGTCGAAGATCACCAGGTGTCCCTCCCGGGCATTGCAACGATCC
>JAPONU010000287.1 GCA_026713745.1 bacterium | reverse complement strand
GCTCAACTGTCACCGCGCGCCTACCGCGCCGCCGCTGATCACTAACATCGGCCATGACCGTCTCCGATCACCGCCCACTCGCCGCCACCAGCATGACACACCCAACCCCCACACCAACGGACTAACGGCTCAGGACACTAGCCGCTTGGAGCAGCGCATCGGCCGCGTCGACCGCATCGGCCAGACCAAGCCGGTGCGGGCGTTCAACCTCGTCTGCGAGCACTCCGTGGAGGCCAGGGTGCTCGACGCGCTCAGCGAGAAGCTCGACGTGATCCTCACCGAACTCGGTGCCGACAAGCACGGCGACGTGCTGGAGTCCGCCGCCCGCCGGGCAGACGACCTCTGGACAGCTGCGATTACCGACCCCGACGGCTTCGACCGCCGGGCCGACGAGATCGCGGCCGCCACCCGCATCGAGGCCGGCGCCGCGGGCCGTCTCGGCGACCTCCTCGACGACCCTCCGGCGTCCCCGGCGTCGCATCCCGAGCGCCTCGCCGGATTCGTCGACGCCGCAGCCTCGGCACTGGCCGCGCTCGGCCGGCCGGTACGCGACCCGCTCGACGCGCTCGACGGCCTGCCCGAGATCGCGCCCGGCGAACCCTGCCCCGTTATCCACCTCGGTGATGCCGCGCCGGGCTGGCTGTCGATCTGGGAGGTCACCCCCGACGGCACGACCCGCAGCGCCGTCGCCGTGTACCAACCCGATACCGGACCCGTACGCCCCGACCTCGCCCTCACAACCTGGGACCACTGCAGCCGCAGTGCCACAGTGGCCGACCATCGCACACCCGAGGTCGCCACCTGGGAACGCATCGTCAACCAAGGCGTGGACCACGCCTACCAGGCCGCCGCCCGCCTCGCCGACGGCGCGCAGATCACCCTGCCCGACGCGCGCCTCCGGCTCCTCGTGCGAGTCGAACCATGAGCGCCCGGACCGCGTCCGCGATGAGCGCGGTGCCGCTCCGCAGCCCAGCGAGCATCCGCGGAGCCCTGCCGCCGTGTCCAGCGCAGCAACTCGGGCTCAGTGCACATCCCGAGGCGTCGTCCGCAGCCGCCCGCGCCCTTGACGGCGCAAGCCCCCACACGAGCCCGCATCCGGCCGACCGGACTGCCGGCAAGCACGCGCCACCACGAGGCGGGGCCCGAGGCCGAAGGGACCGAAAGTGGCCAACTGGCTGATGGCCCAACTCGGCAGCGCACTCACTCGCCGGTCGGGCACTACCGTCGTCCTCGATCCCGACGACCTGCTCGACGAGCACGCGGCCGCTGCGCTCGGCGAGGATTGCGAGATCGTCCGGACGTCGGATTGGGCCGGGCTCCGCTGTGCATGGGACCTCGTCGTCCGGGGGCAGCCGGGCTCGCCCCACCGCCTCGTCGTTGTCTGCTCGCCCGAATTCACAACACCAACCGATCTGCCGTGGGACATCCAGCACGAGGCCGCCGACGTGGTCCGCCTGCGCAGACCCGCTGGTGTCGATGCCTGCCCCGCGCCGGAAGCCACTGACGCCGACCCGGGGCGGCAGCTTTCGGACCTGCTCACCGCCCGACCGCCGCTGCCGGACGACCTCGCAGGCTGGTTTGAGACGGCCTCATGGTGGGGCCAGGTTCGAGCCGCCATCGCCGCGCAGGCAACCCCGCCGCCCGGAACCGAGGCGGCCTGGCAGACCTGGGCACGGCTCGACAATCACTTCCGAGCGTGGTTGCGTAGCTCCTACGGCTCGGCACTGCTCTCCTCAACGCCCCACGTCGCGCTCCACCGCGTCGGCCCTCACCTGGCGCGCCGACTCGACGACGGCGCCAAGATCCTCCTCATCGTGATCGACGGCCTCGGGTTCGCCCAATGGCACCCGCTGCGACAGGCCGCCGGGCTCACCGTCCACCACGCCGGCGCCGCCCTCGCGATGATCCCCCCCCTCACCAGCGTCTCCCGCCAAGCCATCTTCGCCGGCGTGCTTCCGCGCGACTTTGCCGCGACCCTCCGAACGACGAACGCCGAGGAGCACCTCTGGCGGCGTTTCTGGAAAGCTCGAGGACTCCCCGACCGGGAGATCTCCTACACCAAGACGCTCGGCCACGACGTCGAACAACTCCCGGCCGTGCGAGGACGTGTCGCCGCAATTGTCGTCAACGCAGTCGACGACATCCTCCACGGCGCCGACGTGCTCGCCGACCGCCAGGTCGCCGCCGGCGTCGACCTCTGGGCCCGCACCGGATTCCTCACGAACCTCGTCGGCACGGCCACCGCCGACGGCTACGAAACCTGGATCACCTCCGACCACGGCAACCTCCCAACCACCGCCACGCCGGTCCCCCGCGAAGGCCAGACCGTCGAGCAGACCGGCATCCGCGTCCGCATCTACCCCAACGCCACGCTGCGCGCCCAAGCCGCCGACCGCGGCGAAATCTGGGACCCGCCCGGCCTCCCCACCGCCGCCGCCTACCATCCCCTCTTCGCCCCCGGCCGCACCGGCTACCACACCGGCCCCAACCGCGTCAGCCACGGCGGCATCTCCCTCGACGAGGTAATCGTCCCCGTAGCTCAGGTATCCGCATGAGTCCGTACGAACTTGACGCCAAAGCCACTCGGTGCGCAGTCGGGCCACCCGAAACCCGATCCGGCTCCGCACCCGGCAGGTCAGCCGGCCCCAACCCGATGTCGATTCGCGGACTGCGAACGCGAGGCCAGTGGCCGACTGCTCATCGTGCTCACCACGTCCAACCGGTCTCCGGACCGCCGCGCACGGCAGCGACTCGATGAGCCCCCGAGCGCCGGACCCGAGTTCCCCCCGTCCGCTGGACCGCGCACTGAGCCTGCCCCTGCTCGAGATCGCCTACCGGATAGCCACCCTGGACCTCAGCCCCGAGCAGCGATCATCGCAGCTCACAATCGCCCTCCGGGAACACACCACCGACGCCGACGCTGAGACCCGCCTCAAGTGGGCCGTCTCCCGCATCTGGACCAACCCCCCCGAGCCGTCCGCGGAGATGATCGGCTGGGCCATCGACCACTCCGAGCACTTCCCCGACCGGCGCCTCATGCACGCCGGCGCCCTCCTTGCCACCGTCCCGTTCGTCGGAACCACCCTCGCCCACCTCGGCCGCTCGTTCTCCCTCGACCAGACCCTCACTGTCCCCGACCTCCGCCGCCGCCTCGTCGCCCGCTGGGGCGACACCTCCACCGTCCGCGGCGCCGCCGGCAAGACAGTCACCACCCTCCGCCGCCTCGAAATCGTCACCGGCGGAGGCCCAACCTCCATCACTCGCCAACCCGCCCTCGTCGCCGGCCCGCTTGCAGCCGCCTGGCTAGTCCACGCCCTCCTCCTCCACCGCCAAGCCACCTCCATCGACGTCCGCGACGCCGCCGACGCCCCCGAACTCTTCTGGGCCGCCCCCACGACCCCCGACTCCACCTACCCCCACCTCGAACAACACACCGAAGCCACCAACCGCCGCATCTGGGCTCACGCGAGCAATGCTCTCTCCTCCGTCCCATCCACCGACCGGCGCCGGCTGTGACACCCGGGACAACCAGCCCCACTTCCTCAATGCGTGAATCTCCGCTCCCTCTCCCTGTGTGATCATCTCGGTGGGGCTCCTGTGCTCGCCGAACGTCTCTCAACGCCCAGCACACAGGAGCCCCACGCCCGGTCAGCGGACCCTCAGGGTGGGGAACTTCAGTGATCAGAAGTGGGCAATTTCAGTGATCGCCGTCACGATGATCTCCCTTCGGTCGACGTGACCGAATGTCAACTAAGTCGACCGCAAATAAGACGAGGCAGACCAGCAATAGAGTCGCTGGATGGTGTCCGGTTACGCCTACGCTGCGGGTAGATCTGAAAGTGCGGATTGGGAAACGAGGGGCCACCCACCGGTGAAGCGTAGGAATACGCTAAATGACTAATAGATTCATAGCAGTGATCGATACTGTACGATCGCCGAGTTCTCAGGCCACAGTGCTGCCACTCCGCGCCCTAGTCTTTCTCACCGTGCGATTGAACTCCCCAAGACTGTGACTCTTCCGTCACAGGCCGCTTTGGTGCGCGGCAATGACTACCAGCACGCAATCGGCTGGCTGTGGGCATGCAAGATGCTTGAGGATTCAGCATCGATATCGAGCGTCAGTATTGAGGACACGGATGGTGGTGCCTTCGACGATGTGGTCGTGCGCCGAGCCATTGAGCCGGATCTCTACATACAGGCAAAGAGTTCCAATTACGGCAACAAGATCGTCGATAGGAAGTGGCTGACCACTAGTCCCACAGCCGCGGGTAAGAGCCCGCTCCAGCATTTCTATCGAACCTACACTGACTTGGCGGCGTGTAATGTCCGATTCTCGCTTGAACTATGGACGAATAGAGTCTTTGATCACACCAATCCACTGCTTGCACTCCGTGATCAGAAGCACGACAAGATCGATCTAAGTCAGATCCTCGCAGCAAGTCCGAGAACTCGCATCGGCGCAGAGCGCGACTTCTGGGCAGCGCACCTCGACATCACTGTCGAAGAAGTGATTGGGTTTCTTGCGGTGGTGCGATGGAACTACACGGGTTCTGAGTTGGAAATCCGCGAACGCGCGAAGCTCTTCATGAAGCTCGCGAGCTTGCACCACGACGAGGCCGCGGTAGATCTAGGTGTCACGATCATTAGAGGATGGGTCAGCGATGGTCTGGGGCCACAGACCGCAGCAGATGTTGTTCGCCAAGCCACGGATCTGGGACTTGTCGCCGCGCGACCGCGCAGAACGAGTGCACCGGAACCAGCCAACGATCGTGAGTCGCTCACGGCTGTCGCAACTCGCGGCCTACCCCCCGGATGCCGGATGAGTATTGAGTCCTTGCGAGAGGTGTCGCCCGAAGATGCTAACCGAGTGGTGGATCAACTTACCCAGCCATTCGCTTGTATCCCAGGCGTGCTTATGCACTTGGCCAGCAATCCGCCAGAATGGCTCCGAAACGCAAACCCCCTCGCATGGGATGCCATAGCCCAATTCTCCGAGGCTCACGAAATACCCGATTCCAACGTCCTCCGTGATTCGGCGCTTGAGTGGGGATCACTTCGCGGTCCGCTGGATCTCGTTCGCGAGACAGCACAGGCTGCCGACGACAAGGAGTTCGAACGCGCACGCGAACTGCTCGAACAGATACCTGAAACATTCCCTCTGTTCGAAGCAATAGCGGCCAGCGTCAACGATGGCAATCGCGGGATGGTCAATGCTATTCGGAACTCGAGCCTAGGAGACTGGTGAGTTATTGGGTTCTCGGGGGCGCTTTGTGGGGGTGGTGGTGGGGGTGGTTGGTGTTCTTGGGGTGTTGTGGGTTGGGTGGCGGCCGGTTTGTGGGTGGTTGTGGTGTTAGGGGGCGTGTTGTAGGTGGAAGGTGCCGTGGTGGTGGGTGATTCCGAGGTTGACGAGGCG
>JAPONU010000286.1 GCA_026713745.1 bacterium | reverse complement strand
GGTCTGGGTGGGGCGCGATGGTCCCGCCACCGTCGGCACCACACCCGCGAGGTCGAACCCCAGCACGCGGCTGTATGCCGGAGCCGGGCCGTCCGGTGTGCGGAACAGCCCCTGGGCCCGGCAGTACCGCTCGACGAGGTCCACGTGCGCTCGGGATCGCGCCGTCCGGTGCAGGTATCGCAGCGTCTCGTCATCCGGAGCGAAGTAGCCGATCGTGGCTCCATACTCGGGAGCCATGTTGGCGATGGTGGCGCGGTCCTCAAGGCTCAAGGACTCCAGCCCAGCACCGAAGAACTCGACGAAGGCTCCCACGACGCCGGTCTCCCGGAGTGCCCGAGCCAGCGCCAGCACCAGATCGGTGCCGGTGACCCCTGCGGTGGGTCGCCCCGTCAGGCGCACACCGACGACCTCCGGAACCACGAGATCGATCGGCTCGCCCAGCATCACGGTCTCCGCTTCCCTTCCGCCCACACACCACCCCACCCCACCCCCCCCACCCCGCCGATCATGGTGCTGTGCGAGTCGGTGCCCCCGACGGTGTCCGGCCGGGCGACCGCCCCCCCGCCCGCTGAGTCCACCGACACGACAGAGGCCAGGAACTCCATGTTCACCTGGTGCACGATGCCCTTGCCGGGCGGCACGACCCGCAGGTTGGCGAACGCCTGCTCGGCCCAGCGAGCGAAGCGGAATCTCTCGGCGTTGCGCTCGTACTCGATGGCGAGGTTTGCGGCGCGGGCACCCGGCGAGCCTGCCACGTCCACCTGCAGGGAATGGTCGATCACCAGATCGGTCGGGGTGCAGAGGTCGACCCGCTGCGGATCGCCGCCGGCCCGTTGCACGGCGGCGCGCACCGCGGCGACGCCCAGGAGAGCCGGGATGCCCGTGAAGTCCTGCAGGATCATCCTGCCCGGACGGAACGCCACCGACCGACCCTCGCTCGGCGCGCCAGCCCAGCCGGCCAGCGCCTGCACGTCGCGCGCCGGGTCTTCGGCGGTATCGGAATCCTGCTCGGCGTGACCGAGCGCGCCCTCGAGCAGCAGCTTGATGCTCACCGGGAGTTGGCTGACGGCTCCCAGGCCCAACTCCTCGAGGCGGCTGAGGCGGTAGTAGCGCACCGCCCCCGCGGCCGTACCGAGGGTGGCCTCGGAGCCGAAGGTGCTCACGGGGTCGAGCCCGCCGAGACTGGTGAGTGATGGCCATTTCGCCGAACCCACAAGCCCCTCACCAGGGCTTTCGCGACGAGGGATTGGCCGATTCGGGGATTGCTCACAACACTCCTAGGTGAACCAGGCCTCGCCGTCGAGGTAGGCCTGCGGCACCTGGACCGTGCCGCGCATGATCTCCCGGGCCGTCCGGTCCACGCCGAGTCTCCGCACCCTCCACGTTCCGGCGTCGCCCTCGGCGGCCACCTCCAGCGCCAGAATGCCGGCCGGATGTCCGAGGCGGACGCGCCGTGCCACGGCGGCACCCGAAGCGGTCGCCGGCGGCGCCGTCCCGAGGGATCCGGGGGCCAGTTCCGCCACGACGCTGCCGTCCATGACGGCTGCGGCGGCACACGCCATGGCGCCGGTCATCGCCAGGGTGCGGTGAGTCCGCCCCATCGAGATCAGGCGCACCAGCAGATCCACCCCGGCGGCGGGCACCTCGGTGCCGCTCGTGGTGCGGTACGGCACCGGTGGCCCCACCAGAGCCACCTTCGGAACCGTCCGGTTGTGCCGCCCGGCGTCGTCGAGAGAGTCGGCGACTCCGATACGCACCGCTGTCTCGCAGCGGATCCGCTCGAGCCGGCCCCCGAGGACCTCGTCGGCGTCGAGTGCGGCGGGGGATGCCGCGGCGGCAGCGGGCACTCCGAGGGCTGCAGCTGCCACGAACACGGCGGGGTTGCCCACGTCCACGACCGACACCGGCACCGCGCCGAGATCGGGCAACTCGACCACCTCGCGCACCTGGCCGGTGGGAAGGACACCCCGCCCGATCGAGCCGCCGGCGTCGAGGTACTCCAGATGAAGCCGCGCCCCCGTGCCGGGGACTCCGTCGATGGCGAAATCCCCCGACTGGTCGTAACGGTCCCCGCGCAGCGGCACGCGGGTACCGAACCGCTGGCCTGTGTTGAGGCTCAGCACCACGACGTCCACCCCGGCGCGATCGGCGGGTGCGCCGCCCGCCGGATCCCGGCCTTCGCCGGGATGACGCGAAGAATCGCCGGGCTGACCAGAAGCAACGCCGGGCTGACCAGAAGAATCGCCGAAATGACCAGAAGCAACGCCGGGCTGACCGGAAGAATCGCCGGGCTGACCGGAAGAATCGCCGAAATGACCAGAAGCAACGCCGGGCTGACCAGAAGCAACGCCGAAATGACCAGAAGCAACGCCGGGCTGACCAGAAGGAACGCCGGGCTGACGAGGAGGATCGCCGGCCGGCACGAGGCCCTCGTTCACGGCGAACGGGGCGACGGCGGCGGAGATGTTGCCGCAGTTGCCCGTGAAGTCGACCCGCGGTTCGGCCACCTCCACCTGGGCGAAGCGGAACGCCACGTCGGCGCCGCTGCCCGTCGGGGCGGGCCCCACGATTGCGGCCTTGCTGAGCGAGGAGATGCCGCCGCCGAGGCCGTCGATCTGGCGGCCGTCGGGATCGGGACTGCCCAGCGCCGCCAGGATGATCGCCTCGACCTGCTCGGGCCGGTAGCCGGCCAGGTCCTCTTCCCGGAACAGGACGGCGCGGCTCGTGCCCCCCCGCCAGAACGACGCCGGGACCGCGCGGTCCACGCTCAGCCCGCCGGTGCGGTGGCGGGACGGCCCGGCGCCGCCCCCCGGGCCCCGGCGCGTCGCCTCCGAGGTTGGTCCG